>JABMRP010000963.1 GCA_013202535.1 Planctomycetota bacterium | reverse complement strand
CGACGAAGCCAGTCCCCCTTTTCGGACTCCCATGTACTCGAAGGAGACGACGGCACGGCCGGCCGAACCGCGGTATCCCTTGACGAAACGGTCCGCGCTGGGCGAGCCGGTCTTCTTCACGCTTACGGCACGCCAGCGCGGGGATCGCCGGCAATGGGCGATCAAGGCCGGATGGCTGGCCGTGACGTTGAGCCGGTGTCCTTGGGCGCGGTGAATTTCGGCCACCGCCTCGGCCACGCGCATGCCGATCCCCACGCCCTGATAGTCGGGCAGGGTCACCATCCGGCTGATCCGCCAGCGACGGCGGGCCCCGATCAGCGACAGCGTGGCACAAAACGCCACGGGCACACCCTTCCACAGGGCCAGGTAGCATCGGGCCGCCCGGTTCAGCGAACCGCTCAAATAGTGATGGCGCGCAAACATTTCCCACGCACGGTAGTGGCAACGAAAAATTTCCAACTCGATCGGGGGTCGCCGAAGACACCTCCGTTGACATCTCGACGTGGCCATGTCGACGACCCAATCGGGCTCGAGCCACTCGGCGACGTCGTAATGGCAGGTGACGGCCACGAACCGGCAACGGATCCGCCCGGAGCGAATCCCCTTCGACACGGCGGCCGATCCGATCCGCGCCACGTTGCGATCCACGACGCTGGTGAATTCGTCGAAGGCGACAAGGTTCTCCCGCGAATCGGCACCGCCAGCCGAGGCCAGCGCCCGGGCCAGATCGCAGCGGAACCGTTCACCACCGGAGAGGACGTGATAGGGCTTGATCCAACTGGGCGGCGAACTGAAACCGACGGTCGTCAACAGACCGGTAATCTCCTTGATCGGCCGGTCGCCCAGGCAATCGACCACCGCCCGATCCCGCGGCCAGTCGGCCTGTTGGTAAAGCCGATCGCCGAAGACCTGCCCTGCAATCGTGCTCTTTCCGCTGCCCGAGGGGCCGACGATCAGCCCGATCGTCCAGTCGTCGCCGGGATCGGGAATCTCGACTTTGAATCGCTCCGACGCCCGCTCGGCAAGCGGCACGTCGAACATCCCGGCCACTTGCCGCACGCGAAACGAATCGAAAACGGGACAACTCACCGTCGCGTCGACTTGGGGCACTTGAATCCTCCGGAAAAGTGCGTTGCCGCTCTCCCGATCACAACGTCAGCAGCCGGCATTGAAATCCCTCGCCGGTCATCCGCTCGAAGACGGTCTGCTGCTGGTCTTCGTCGGCACACTCGACGACCACCTGGAACGCTTCGGGGATTTCCACTTCGCGCGGCTCGGGGAATGGGGGCTCGCCGGCCAGCGAAGGCTCCAACTCGGCGAGCATCCGCTCCAACACGGCTCCGACCGCCTCGTTCTCGGTCTCCACTTGGGCGACCAATTCGCTCAGCAAGGCGGCGTCGGTCTCGGCCAGCGAGGCCAGCGGATCGAGCAGCACGAGCAGCTTGGCCGTTTCGTCGTCGTCCAGGTCGACCACCAGCACGGGCACTTCCATCTCGGGCGTGATCTGGGCGCGGAGATGGCCGTCGATCAATTGCAGGGAGCCGTCGGGAAGCTCCCTGGCAATCAGGGCGTCGGCGTATCCGATCTCGGCCAACACGCCCCGCAACGCGTCTTGCTGACTCTCGGGATGCGTTCGCCAGTTCTTCGGATGCGGGCGCAGTTCGCCGGCCTTCACTCGGCGCAGCTCCTTGATGCGGTCGCGAATGTTCATTCGGGCTCCTGGTGTGTGTCCTGGAGCCGGTGACTGATGTGTTCGATCCGCACGTCATGCGTATCGAGCCGGGCCTCGTGCTCGGCGTAGAGCGACCAGAGCTTCTGGTGGGCTTCCGACGCCTTTTGCACCTGGTCGCACAGATCGAACACCCGCGCGGCAATCACCGCCAGCTTGGCGTGGACCATGAACATCCACGGGGCCAAGGCCAGGACAGCCGACATGGCCACTCCGATCACAATGCTCCATTGAGCCGTGTTCATTGGGGGGTCTCTTGGGTGATGACTGATCTCTCGTTCCCACGCTTCCGCGTGGGAACGCCAGGTTTCGACGCTTTGCGTCGCTCGATTAAGCGATACGTACTGGCTGGAGCGGTGTCGCAGGTCTTCGACGCAAAGCGTCGGTCCGTGCGTGACGACGCGAAGCATCGTCACGAGGAAAGACTCACTCTCGCGGCAGGCGGTTTTTCAGGTCGTCGACCTTATCGCTGAGACGGTTGACCAGCCGTTCGACCAGCAGCGGATCTCCGGCCTCGATTTTGCGGCCGATGCGCCGGGAAACAAACCACGCGCCGGCGGCCAGGGCGATGGCCAACGGACCGCTGAGCCCCAAGGCGCCGCCGAGAATCTTACCGGCGGTCATTCCCGCCTTGCCGTCGCTGAGTTTTTCGCCCACCAGATCTTTGGCATAAGCCCGGGCGACCGCGGCCGGGGAGTCGGCCCCTTCGCTCTTGACCTTCTCGATCCGCGCTCCGATGCGTTCGACCAGGGTTTCCCGATCGCCGACGACCTGTTCGACCAGTCCGCGCAGGCCGCCGATTCCCTCCTCCAACTGGCCGACGGTTTGCTGCGTATCGCGGGCCGTTTGCTCGGCGTCGTCCAATCGGCGTTGCGTTTCGATCGGCACGGGAAGAACTTGGGGCGCGACCGGCGGCGGCGACTTGTCCCGGGCCATCTGCTGCAACAGGGCGGCGATGCCGTCCAAGCGGCGATTCGTTTCCGACAAGTCGATCGGTGTCGGCTGCGGTGGCATCGTGGGCCAGGGGTTGCCGGACGGATCCCCTTGCCGGTTGCGATAGGGGAGCAAGTAATCGCTGCAACTTCCCCCGGCACACCCGCCGGTGTTCCCCGCCGCAGCCGCAGTGGCGCGCCCAAGGTGGTGGTAGAGCATTTGTACGCTCGTGGCGATGCCGATGCGGTCGTCGAGCGTTCGGGCACGCAGCAGTCCGACGATCCGCCGGCCGGTGGCGTCGAACAGGGCCGATCCACTCCGGCCGTCGGCCGGCGGCGGTACGAATCGCAACTCCTCGCCGGCGCCTCCCGTCACGTGGCCTTTCCAGCCGGTCGACCATGCCCCGCCCGCGCAGCCGACCGAGGTGATCGTTTGCCCGGACGCAAGTTGGTAATCTCGCGAAGCGATGGGCACGGCCTTGGGGAGCATGCCGCCAAACAGCGATCGATCGAGTGAGAGGATCGCCGCGTCGCATTGCGGGTCGTCGACGCGAACAATCACCCGGCCTTCGATCGGCGCGGAGCGATGGCCCTGGCGCCAGAATTCGCAGCGTGCGGTCGGGCTGCTACCCACCACGTGGGCGTTGGTCAATACGAAGAGACGGCGGTCGCTGATCTCGAAAACACAACCGGTCCCCCGACTTCCGTCGGCGGCCGTGATCCGGCAGGTCGCATCAATGCAGTCCGACAGCGTCGCACCGGCCGGGCGCGCCGTTGAAGCGAGCAAGCCGGCAACGAGCGCCGTGGCGACTAGCGTGTGTTTGGAAAGACGTCTCATGGTTCGGTTCTCCGCTTGGAGGGGCAGGGAATCAGTTTCGTATAGTAGCCATCTCGCTCCGCGAGATGTAGCCTTTGACAACCTGCGAGACTACGGCCACATCTCGCTCCAGCGAGATG
>JABMRP010000962.1 GCA_013202535.1 Planctomycetota bacterium | reverse complement strand
GTTCTGAGCGTTGTCCGACCGGCCGGTCAGGGTTAGAATAACGCGGTGAGGTTCGGTCTTGGTCCTTGGAGGAGACAGCCATGCGTGGACGCGATTGGGATGTTCGGCGGTTTTCGTTTGTTCGGCACGCTTGGGTTGATGACCGCCGGTGGCACGCCACGGAGAACTCCTGCGCGAACCCCGTCATCCCCGCCCGGGCCCTCATCATGCTCTTCCTCATGGTGGCCACCGGTCTGGTCGGATCGGTCGCGTCGGCGCAAGACGACGAGTACCTGATCAAACCGGCCGACACGTCGAGCCCGCGGGCGACCTTGAAGAGCTTCATCGATGCGTGTAACGAGCTTCACGGGCAGATCCAATCGAAAAAGTACTTCAATCGACAGTCGCCGGAGCATCATCCGGCGGCCGTTCGGCTTCTCGACTGCCTCGACCAGAGAGAACTTCCGGAGTTTGCTCGCGAGCAAGCCGCCAGCGAGGCGGCCGCCTGCTTGAAGGAGATTTTGGATCGGGTCCCGCTGCCGCCTGACGAAGAGATTCCCGACGCAGACTCCATCGAAGCCGGCGGCGAACATGAGGACCTGTCCCGATGGCGGATCCCGGGCACGCGCATCACCATCGCCCGGGTTGAGGAAGGACCGCGCCGGCATGAGTACCTCTTCTCGCCCGGAACCGTGGGGCGCTCGGTAGACTATTACCAAGACGTCAAGTCCATGGCCTACCGAAAAGACGGCCCCGAAGTATCCGCAGGCTTCTACGAGTGGTACACATCCTCGCCAGGACACCCGACCGTCGGGGCCATCGTGGATCAACTCCCCCATTGGACCCGAAAGGACGCGTTCGGAATTGCCATCTGGAAATGGACCGGACTCGTTATCGTGCTCGCACTGAGCATTGCGCTGATGGTAGGCACTTACTGGCTCCAACGAGCGTATGCTGATCGAGTGAAGCGGAAGACTCTGCTGGGATACTGCCTGATGATCCTGTTGCCCATCGGTGCGATGCTTGTCCCGATAGGCTTCAAATACGCCGTGGAACATTACCTGACCATCCGCGGCATGCCGTTCTACGTGTTCAGTTTCACCGCCAACATGACGGCCATATTGGCCTCGATCGTGGTGGTCTTCGCCGCGTGTAACCGGATCGCCGCGGTCATTATCTCCTCTCCGCGCATTTCTCCGCAGGGGCTCGACGCCCAGCTCATACGAATCATCGCCAAACTGCTGAGTCTGATCATTGCCTTGGTCGTTTTCCTCGCCGGAGGGCAATACCTGGGCATCCCGCTGACGACCCTTCTGGCCGGGGCGGGAGTCGGCGGTCTGGCCATTGCGTTGGCCCTGCAAGACACGCTGAAGGCCGTCTTCGGAACCATCATGCTGATGGCCGACAAGCCGTTTCGCGTGGGCGAACGGATTATCTTCGAGAAGTACGACGGGGTGGTCGAGGACATCGGCCTGCGTTCCACGAGGATTCGTCTACTGACCGGAAATCAGGCGTCCATCCCCAACGACCAACTGGCCCGAACGGACATCGAAAACGTCGGACGCCGCCGGCACATCCGCCGGGTCGCAAATATCCACATCCCCCTGGACACGCCGCGCGAAAAGATGGAGAAGGCCGTCGCTTGTATTCGAGCTGCGTTGGAGGATCACGAAGGTATGGATCCCGAGTTTCCACCGCGGGTGTTCTTCTACGATTTCCATCCCACGTCGTTTAGTATTCGCGTGATCTATTGGTTCAACCCTCCCAAGTACTGGGACTATCTGGCCTTTAGCGAGAAGATCAATCACGAGATCTTCCGGGCCTTTGAGGAGCAGGAGATACCCTTCTCGTTGCCCTTCAGGGTTACCTATACGGATATCGAGAGCCGGCAAGGACCGCTGGAGATCCGGACAACGGGCCGCCAGGATGTGGTCGTGGACTCCCAGGGCGGCGAGTGACGATTCACGGCTCGGTGGCCAGATAACCGCCCAGAACATTCACGTTGTGAATGAACGTACGGCAGTCGATCACCCGACGCGTCGGGTTGTCGTCGCCGTGATACTTCAGCCGGCCGTCCTCGATCCAACGGCCCTGTTCGTCCAGCGCGGCGATGACCTCGCGGACTTCGGCGATTTGGGCCGGTGTCGCCTTACGCGGCCGCGCGTTCGCTTCGCGAGTCAACTGCTGGAGGTCCATTGCCAGAAGTCGCTCGTATTGCCGTTCGATCGAATCGAGACTCTGTCCCACCTTGAAGGCGTAGTGGGTGGGCATGTCGGCGTCGGAATAGGTCAGTTCGTACTCCTTGGTGAAGTAAAGCGGCCGGTTCGTCTTCAGTTCGCAAAACCGGGCCAATTGACCGTCGGCCAGCAGCGAACGGCGAAAATAAGCCAGCGCCGGGGGGATCGGCTTGAGGTACTTCTTGTCACCCGTCTGGCGATAGATCTGCATGAGCGTCCGCATCACCCCCTGCGATTCGCCGCCGGTGACCGAGGGTGGCTCGAACTTCCGCGCCCAGGCCGGATGCATGTCGACGTCGTATTGCTGAGCCCACGCCGGCTGTGGCTCGGGCATTTGGGCCATGAGAATGAAGTTGCCCGCCGCCAGGGCCCCTTTCCGGTAACGCGCGTCGCCATACGTCTCGGCGGCCAGGAACATCACGTCAATCGTGTCGCCGATCGCGTTGTCGTTGAACGTGTAAAACGCGCTATAGCCCGAGCCGGGATGTGTACGCGACCACGATTCGGGATAGCTCGCCTTGCGCACGGGAAATGCCGCCGGGTCGGGCGGGCCGGTAAACCGTTGCGGCCAGGCGCCGATCGGGTACTGCACGTCGAGCAAGGCGGAAAGCCCGATTTGGGCCGCGGTGTGAATCTTCGCGTCCTGGAAATCGAGCGTTCGGTCCAGGGCCATCAGCAGTCGCAGAGCGGCTTGCGTGGTGTTGTCGTCCAGCGTACTCGTGTTGCGTTGCCGAGCGCCTTCGATCAGTGCGTCGACCCGATAGGCGTACCGCCGGCGATTTGCCGGATCGAATTCGATGCGATAGTCCCAACCGCCGGAGCGAAGCTGCCCACGCACCAGACAGTATGCCGCTTGTTTGGCCGCTTCAAGATAGACGGTCTGGCCCGTGTCGCGATAGGCCTGCAAGAAGGCCATGCCCACCGAGGGCGTTCCCGGCGGTTGCACCCAAACGGTCGAATCGGCGGCCCGACCCTCGCCTTCCCGCGTGGTCAGATCCTCGCTGTATCGCCACAAATAACCACCTTCGGTGGCGACCTGCGACCGGAAGAAATTGGTTGCCCGCCGCAACGCCTCGTCCGCCTCGCGTCGCAGCGCTGCATCGTCGGCTCGAAGCGAACTGGGATACCCGATCGCAAGCCCAAGCACCAGCAAACCGATTCGGCCCGTCATGGTCCACCTCCGCAAGTCGAGTTGGTGTTACGAGAACAGTGTTATCGTAACGCAACAACAGCGGAAAACCAAGCCTGGGGTTGTCTTACAGCGCTCCGGCCATCGCCAGCTTCTTCCGCTCGTCGATCACCTCGCGTGCGATGCTCGGGGGGAGACGCTTGTAGCGGGCGAACTCCAGAGTGAAGGTGCCTTGACCCTGGGTCAGGCTTCGCACGTCGGTCGAGTAACCGAAGGTGTTGGCCAGGGGCACTTCGCCTTCGATCCGTGCGATCGGGCCGTCGACCTCGGTCGCCATGACGATGCCGCGACGCGACGTCAGATCGCCCACCACCGGTCCCTGGAACTGGCTGGGGCACTCGATCTCGATCTTCATCACCGGCTCCAGTAGCACGGGCCGGGTCTTGCTGAACGTCTCGCGCATCGTCGTTCGCGCGACCGTTTGGAAGGCCATTTCCGAACTGTCGACCTCGTGATATGAACCGTCGTCGATCACTACGCGCAGACCGACCACGGGGAACCCGGCCACGGGGCCCTTGGGAAGCTCGCGGCGAAAACCCTTTTCGATCGCCGGGATGTATTGCTTGGGGATATTGCCGCCCTTGAGGTTCTCCTCGAAGATAAACGACTCCTCGGCATCTTGCTCAATGACGTCGAGCCGCCCGACGATATGGGCGAACTGTCCCGAGCCGCCGGTTTGCTTCTTGTGGCGCACGTTGAACTTGGCCGCCCGAGTGGGTGCCTCGCGATAGTTGACCTTCGGCGCACCGACTTCCACCTCGACGCCATACTCGCGGCGGATCCGCTGCACGTAGACTTCCAGGTGCAACTCGCCCATGCCGGCGATAATCGTCTCGCCCGTCTCTTCGTCGCTGCGCACTTGCAGCGTGGGGTCCTCGCGGCGAAAACGCTGCAAGGCCTTGCTCAGCCGATCGGCCCCGTCGCGTACCGCCGGCGCAATGGCCATCTTGATGACCGGCTCGGGCACGAACATGTTTTGCAGCGTGCAGTAGGCCCGCTGGGAGGCGTACGTGTCGCCGCTGGCGCATTCCACCCCCAACACGGCCACGATGTCGCCGGCGGTTGCCTGCTCGATGTCCTCGCGCTGGTCGGCGTGCATCCGCACGATACGGCTGAACCGTTCCTTGCGGCCGGACCGCTGGTTGTAGTACGTACCGCCTTTGGTGAGCGTGCCCTGGTAGATACGCATGAACGTGAGCGCGCCGTAAGGATCCTCGGTAATCTTGAAAGCCATGGCCACGGCCGGCAGTTCGGGATCCGGCGCCAGCGACACGCTCTGGTGAGGATCGCCGTGCGCCCAAGCCGTCGTCTCGCCTTCCAGGGGCGAAGGTAAATAGCGGACGACCGCGTCCAACAGCGGTTGCACGCCTTTGTTGCGATAAGCCGTGCCCATCAGCACGGGCGTCATCTGTTGCGAAACGGTCGCCTGCCGGATCACTTCGTGGATCAGGTCCTCGGACACTTCTTCCTCGGAAAGTAGGTGCTCCATCAACTCGTCGCTGTACATGGCCAGCGATTCGAGCATGTGCTGCCGCGCTTGGTCGGCCGCCTCGGCCAATTCGTCGGGCACCGCCTCGGTACGCACGTCCTGCCCGTCGGACCCGTCGAAATAGAGGGCCCTCTGGGTGACCAGATCGACCACGCCTTGGAATTCGGATTCCGAGCCGATGGGGATCTGCAAGGGCACGGCATCGCAGCCGAGCTTCTCACGAAGCTGCGCGGTCACCTTACCGGGGTCGGCGCCCGTGCGGTCCATCTTGTTCACAAAAGCCAGCCGGGGCACGCCGTAACGGCGCATCTGGCGGTCGACGGTGATCGATTGCGACTGCACACCGCCGACGGCACACAACACGAGCACCGCCCCGTCCAACACGCGCAGGCTCCGCTCCACCTCGACGGTGAAGTCGACG
>JABMRP010000961.1 GCA_013202535.1 Planctomycetota bacterium | reverse complement strand
TTGTCGGATGATCCGCTATCGCGTGCGTCGGCGTCTGCCGGCCATCGCCAGCCCGAGCAGACCGAGGGCGGCCAGGAGGAAGGTTGAGGGCTCCGGCACCGCCGCCGACGAACTACCGGTAATGCCCGAGAGGAACAGGTCGTTGCCGACGATGTCCAAAGTGGCCCCCGAGGTGGTCCACCCCTGCGGCGCGTTGTAGGTCGGCAGGCTCGTTATGCCCGCAAAGCCGTCACCGGACGTGGCGATGAGGAATTCATCGGCGGCGACAATGTTGCGGGTCAGGCCGGCGTTGGCCAACGTGATCGACCAGTCACCGCCGAGGGCCAGCGTGTCGGTCATGAGGTAATCCCAGCCCGTGCCCGCGCCGGTGCCTTTAGCCCCGCCGACGTCGTCGGGGTCGGCGATCTCCAATTCGAAACCGCCCCCGGCCGCGAGACTCAGATTGCCGGCGTCCAGCGCCCCGATACCAACACCCGGGGCGACGCCGCCGAGAACGTTGACCGTGCCGTTGCCGGTGATCTGGCCGGCACCGCCGAGAAGGCCGTTGACCGTGACCCCGTTGCCGCTGGTGTTGAGCGTGGCGTTGACGGTCAGGTCCTCCGGAAAGGTCATGGGAGCGGTGAGCTTGAGTGTGCCGGACTCGACGGCCACTTCCGGTGTGTTGACGAACGAGGCGTTGGCTTCCAACTGGACCGTGCCGCTGGGTACCTGCGTGACGCGTTGGTTGCTTGGCCGCACACCGGTCAGTTCCGTGGCGCTGCCGATACGAACCGTGGCCGTCCCGTTGCCGTCGACGATGGTATTGATCTTGAGTAAACCACTGCCGGCATCGGGTGAGCCGAGGTCGGCCAGGCCGATCGACGTTGCCCCCGTATCCGCGACAATTTTGCCAATACCGACGCCATCACCGAGTTGCATGCCCTTGTGGCTGGAACCGGGCTGGATAATGTACTTACCGTCTCCAAGCGTCAGGTCCTCATTGAGCGCGAAGACGTTGTTGTTGTTGCCCTCCAAGGAGACGTCGGACATCTTCAGAATAGCCAGCATATTCGCGTTTGGAGTGCCGCTGACGGCGCCGGTAAAGTCGTAACCGCCACTACGGTTCTCCAGATAGACATGTGGTCCGGTGCTGTTGACGATCAGATCAGTCCCAAGCGTCAACTGTTCCAGAGCGGCTTCCTCGCCGGTGTTCACACTCAGGGCCGTATTGTCGTTGAGGACGATCACCGTGTTGGTGTCCGGCACGATCTGCTGTGAGTGCAAAGTCATCATCGAGTCGCCGTGTAACTCCAGACGTCCCTTGATATCCGGCGTGGCGCCACTGCCGATCGAGACGCCGCCGTCGTAAGCGTGAACCTGCTGGGCGGCGGTGACGGCATCGAGGTCGAAGGTCACGAGTGTGCGAGCGACGTTGCCCTTGTTGCGGAAGTGGAACTCGTTGGCCGTGCCCTTGAGCGACTGTCGCAGTGTGATCGCCGAAGTGCCGAACATGTCGATGTTCGCCACGCCCGTTGGTGAATCAAACTTCGCTCCCGTATATCTGGCGGATGTGCCGGTAGCATTATGTACCATGGCCACGGCGAGATCGCCGACAGGTGTCGTGTACGTGTTGGAACTGCTATCCCGATTGGGCGTGAACTGGCCCACGGCAACGCCCTTGTAAACGCTGTTGCCGTCGTCGCCGGCGCTGGTGGTGCCGGTGGTGGTGGCACCCTTCCAGAGGATCGCGTCCTTCACGCCTGGCGTGAGGCCGAGGTCCGCTTCGGTCGGCTCGGTCTCGCCGGCATCGAGGGCCAGAATGGCGTTTTCCACGAGGTTGACGTTGCCCCCACCGGTGGCGGAGTAGTTGGCTAGATTGGTTCCGCCGAGGTTCTTCACGGTACCGCTGAGCACGCCGAGGGCTCCCACGTTAATCGTCGGCAGGGAAGTCTGGGCGTTGTTGATCGAGAGTCGGCCGAGGTCGGCGACGTTGACCGTGCCGCTACCCATGCCGCCGTCGGCGTTCACATTCCAGGTAGCCCGGTCACCGATATTCAGCGGGGCGC
>JABMRP010000960.1 GCA_013202535.1 Planctomycetota bacterium | reverse complement strand
GCGGCCGGATTCATCCCGGTTTTGGCCTGGGGTGCGTTTCGGGCTTACGATCGATCGAACAATCAGGTCGACCAGTGGCTTCCGCGTGATTCCGAGGCGACCGCGTTGTATGACGATTTTCTGCGTGCTTTCGGCTCGGATGAGTTCGTGTTGGTGAGCTGGGAGGGATGTACGCTTACGGATCCGCGACTGGAGGAATTTGCCCTTCACCTGGAGGGCAAGGGCGAGGCCGACGCGGCCACGGCCATGTTTGCCGAGGTAGTCACCGGCCGGCGGGCTTACGATGCGTTGCTTGCGGCGCCTCTGCGACTCACACGGAGTCAAGCCTTGCGCCGGCTGGAAGGAACGCTCGTCGGGCGCGACGGCCGGACAACGTGTGCCGTGGTAACGCTTTCGGACGTCGGCGACGCGGATCGTTCGGCGGCACTGGAGGCGATTCAGCGGATCGCGGCCGAACACGGCGTGGCGGCCGACGACCAGCGGCTTGGCGGAGATGCCACGATTGGCGCCGCCATCGACGTCGAGAGCCAACGGGCCGTCAATCAGTGGATACTTGTTCCCTCAATGGCCTTGGCCCTGCTGATCGCCTGGGCCTGCCTGCGGAACGTACGGCTGGCCCTGATGGTATTTCTGCTCTCGGAATACTGCTACGCGCTGAGCGAGGCGGTCATCTATTTCACCGGCGGCACGATGAACCTGCTGTTGGTGATCGTGCCCGTGCTGACCTATGTGTTGACGATTTCGGCCAGCGTGCATTTGTGCAACTATTATCGCGACGCGATCGGCGAAGGGGGCGTCCGCGGTGCGCCAATGCGGGCGATCCGGGCCGGCTGGCAGCCCTGCCTGCTGGCGGCGGTGACGACGTCGCTGGGGGTGGTGTCGCTGTGCGTCAGCCATGTGATGCCGGTGAAGATGTTCGGTCTGTACGCGGCGGTGAGCGTGCTGTTGAGCTTCGGCGTCACGTTTCTGGTGTTGCCGGCGGCGATGGAAAAGTTCTCCGTCGGCAAGACGGACCGGCGGACGCGTATTGCCCGCCGGTCGACGAGTCGTCAGACAACCGACGTGACCGGCCGTTTGGCGGATTTCGTGATCTCTCGCCACGCGACCGTTGTGGCGACGTGCCTGATCGGGGCGGCCATTCTTGCCGGCGGCGTGGCGCGGATTAAATCGTCGGTCGATCCGGCCCGATTCCTGGCCCCCGAAAGTCGCTGGTTGTCGGACGCCGATTGGTTCCGGCGGAACGTCGGGCCGATGGCGCCGATCGAAGTCGTCGTCGGTTTTCACCCTGATTGCGAGGTTCGGTTCACCCGGCGGATGCAGTTGGTTCGCGACGTGCGCGAGCAAGTGCAATCGCTGGCGGGCGTTCGCGGAGCCACTTCGGCCGCCACCTTCGCGCCGCTGCCCGGCGCGACGTCGTCCGGCCGCGTCAGGCCGAGAGATCTTATGCGCCGCATCCTCTTCAACGGCAGGCTGCTCGGACACCGCTCCTGGTACGTCGAGCAACGCTATATCGCCGACGACGCCGGTTGGGAGTTGTGGCGCGTCTCGGCCCGAGTCGACAAGCTCGACGGCTCGAACTACGAAGACGTTCTCAGCCGTGTTCGCACTTGCGTTGATGTGCCGATCGCCGCCAGCGGTATCCCCGGCGACCAGCTCAAGGTCTTCTGTACCGGAGCCGTGCCTTTAGTGCTATCGGCACAAGAGGAGCTTCTGGAGTCGCTGGCGATGAGTTTTGCGCTGGCCTGTGTGCTCATCGCCCTGGTCATGGTGTACGTGCTGAGGAGTCCCAGCGCCGGATTGATTACCATGTTGCCCAATATATTTCCGGCGCTGGTGATTTTCGGGCTGATGGGATGGCGCGGCTCGTTGGTCGACGTGGGGGCGATGATGACCGCCAGCGTCGCCCTGGGCATTGCCGTGGACGACACGCTTCACTTCGTAACGTGGTTTTGCCGCGCCTTGCGGCGGGGGGATTCACAACAAGAGGCCATCCGGCACGCCTATCGAAAATGCGCGGTCGCGATGACCTCCACCACGCTGATCGCCGGGCTGTCGCTGTTGGTCTTCTTCTTCAGTCCCTTTCAACCGGTGTCCCGCTTTGGCCTGCTGATGTTCTTGTTGCTGCTGGCGGCGCTGGTGGGAGACCTGCTACTGCTGCCGGGGATACTCGCCACCCGACTGGGCAAACGGTTCGGCCACCCGGTCTCGTCCACGGATTCGGCTTCTTCTGCGCATTCATCCCTGTCCACGCATTCGCCCGTTTCTACGGAGTCGCGGCGGTGGACATGGTGAGTTTGAGGCCGACGATGCCGATAACGATCATCGCAATGCAAGCCAGCCGCGGCAAGTTGCGCGATTCGTGAAAGAGGACGATCCCCAGAATCGCCGAGCCGACCACACCGATTCCGGTCCAGACGGCGTATGCGGTACCCAGCGGCAAGGTCTTCATGGCCAAAGCCAGCAGAAGGAAACTGACGATGCTGGCCAGGATCGTAATCGCCGTTGGCCCGGGCCGGGTCAGCCCGTCGGCGTATTTCATGCTCACGGCCCAACCGATCTCGAACAGGCCGGCAAGGACTAGAAGGACCCAGGCCATTGAAATCTCCTCTTCTGTGGTTTGCCGCGAGATGACGCCCGGGTATGGCGATTGTCCGTCACGCGGTAGCCGCCGAGTTGGACACGGGCAGTTTGAATGCCGTCCGCATTTCCTCCACGGCGGTCAGCAGACCGTCGATGGATTGCAGCGAGTGGTTGGCGTTGACCTGGATCCGCAGCACGCCGGCGTTGATCGGCACGGCCGGATAAGTCGCCGACTGCACGTAGTAGCCGCGGTCGAAGAGCCATTTTCCGGCTTCCAGGGTTTGTTCGATGTCGCCGATCGTGACCGAGATGATGGGCGCTTCGCCTCCCATCACCGTGAGACCCATGCGGCGGATCCCGTCGGTCACGCGGCGGACCCGGGACTGCAGTTGGCCGATCAGTTCCTCGCCTTCGGGCGAGTCGAGAATATCGCAGACGGCGCACACGGCGGCCAGATAGGGCGGGGGCACCGGACCGCCGAAGATGTACGTGCTGGAGCGCAACTTCAAGATGCCCTTGAGTTCCGTGGTGCAGGTCACGAATGCGCCCATGCAAGAGAAAGCCTTGGACAACGAGCCGACCATCAGCACCCCGTCCAACGACCCGAGCACCATCTCGGCGGCCCCGCGGCCGCGCTTGCCGACGGTCCCGGTGCCGTGGGCGTCGTCGATGTAGAGGATCCCGCCACGGCGGCGAACCACTTCATCCAGCTCGACCAGCGGCGGAATCTTGCCGGTCATGCTGTAGACCCCGTCGACCGTGACCACGCAGCCGTCGTGCTGGTTGTCCTCTAAAAGCCCGTCCAGTGGTTCGGCGTGGCAGGGATGTAATTCCTTCAATGTCGCGCCGTCGGCCGCGGCGATCTTGGCACCCTGGTGGATACTGTCGTGCGAAAGGCGGTCGACCACCAGCAAGTCGCCTTCGCCCGCCACCGCCGGGATCAGGCCCACGTTGGCCAGGGTCACGCTGGGAAAGATCAGCGTATCTTCGACGCCCAGCCAATCGGCCAAACGCCGCTCGGCCCGCGTACACAACTCCACGCTGGAGAACGCCCGCGAGGCGCCGTTGTGCGTGCCCCAGCAATCCACGGCCTCGACGATCGCCTGTTGGACCCGCGGGTCGCGATCCAGACCGAGAAAACTATCGGAGCCGAAGTTGATCAGTTCATGCCCACCGATCACGATCCGCCGCTGGTCGTCCATCTCGTCGACGACCAGATCCTTCAAATGGGTTTCGCTGCAATGCTCGAAGAACATGATCGCCATCCGCGTGAGGCGGTCGCGCCGGAGCCGATCGTTCAAGCTCGCGACGGCCTCCGGACCGGTTGACCGCCGTGGCGATGCCGGCGTGCGCTTGCTCGACGATGCCGCCGATCCGTTGGCTGATGCTTTTTGTGGGTCGAGCGACCGATCTCGCTTGGTCATCCGGG
>JABMRP010000959.1 GCA_013202535.1 Planctomycetota bacterium | reverse complement strand
GTTGGAGCACGAGTTGACCGTCTTGAAAGAACGGATGCAGTCCACCCCAAAACATTTGGAGTGGGACGATTTGCCGGAAGAGGAGAAGTTCGAACGTTTGGCGCCGAGCCGCAAGCGACTGACGGACACGGTAACCCAAGTTCGACAGTTGGCGACACAAAACCCTTGTTTTCCAGGCTCGGCGGCCGAAAGTCTTCACTACATTTCGTTTCAACTTCTGATCTGCCGGGGAAGGACCAACCCTAATCGCTGCAGCAGAATCGCTTGGTGATCTGTCGGCCGACGGACGCAGCGGCGACGGATGTCTACGCCGTCGCGGGTTGGCAAGACGACGTCGACCAGGCTGATCTTGCCCAACTCCTCAAAAATCCGGCGTGGCTCGTCGCCGAGACCGGCCGATTTCGTCATCTCATGCAAGGTTTTCCAAAGCACGTAGGCCAGAAAGCAGACCAGGATGTGCGACAGCACTCGGTCTTCTCGCTGGTGCCAGACCGGCCGGATTCGTAGATCGCTCTTGTGAATTCGGAACGCCGCCTCGGCCTCGGTCAATTGGATGTACGCCTGCCACAGGTCTTCAGCCGACCAGTTCGTCACATTGGTGCGAAGCAGGTAACAACCCTCGTTGAGCGTCGCCCAGTCGCGCCACTTCTCGTTCTTCTTCCACGAGATCGAGGCACGCCCGTCGACCTCTTTCACTTCGACCTCGAATAGTCCGGCCGCCCGACTGCTGTTCGCCATGATCTTGCCGACTCGGCGATCGATCGTTTCCTTTGTCCACTTCCGTTTCTGACAACTGGCCTTGATCTTTTCCAACGCCTCGTCGATGCGACGCTCGAAGCGGTCGTGCATCGCCTTCTCTTTCTCGCGACGATCGCGGCTACGACACAGGATATACGTCTCTTTACCGCCGTCGGGCGATTGGCACATCTTGACTTCCAACCCGTCGCGGATCGTGCGCCAGTCCTCGGCCAGCAGTTCCCGCTCGAACTGCTTCAGCGTGCCTTTGGACGCGCCGATGATGTATTGCCGGTCGCCCGACTCCATGAATGCAATATTCTCTTTCGACATCATCCCGCGATCACCGCACCAGATCCGCTCGGCCTTGCCATATCGGGCTTCCATGATCGTGACGATTTCCTGCCACGTCTTCACGTCGTTGCGGTTGCCTTCGAATACTTCGTACCCCAGCGGCATGCCGCACTTGGAAACGACCAGCCCGATGCAGACCTGTTTGCAATCAGACCGTTTGTCCCGCGAATAACCGCGCTGGGCCATCGGGTTCGATCCGCATTGGCCCTCGAAGTAAGTTGACGTCACATCATATAGCAGCAGGTCGTACTTCAGATCGAACAGTGTTCCAAGCCGGTTTTTTAGGTGCTTTTCGAGCGCCTCCTTGTGCGGCAGCAACTGGTCGAGCGCCCGGTACAATCGCTTGTCGTACACCTTGTCGCTCGGGATGCCCAACAGGTCGGGCATCGCCGTCTTGCCATAGTAATGTTCGGCGATATGCAGTTCGCTCGACGGATTGCACAACCGACTGATGACCAGCACCAATGCCATCCGCGACCACGGGATGTCTTCCCTTCCCGGTGGCATAACGCGATCGAGCAATTCGTCGAGTTTCAATTTTCGGATCAATTCCAACGCCAGCCACGGCCCGCCGAAGTCGAGTTGGTTTTCCACGCGAACATTCGCCGTATCGATCTCGACCCATTCGGGCTCGGGCTTGTCGTCGCGATCAAATAAACGCAACTGCTGGAAGGGCGACTTCCCTTTCCCTTCGGCCGCGCGCTTAACGCCGCGTCGCTTGGCCTCCTCGAGTTGTCCCAAATAGGCGACGACGCGTTGCCTTGGGCCGCGATCAGTCCGATACGATTCGACCAACGCCCAGTAAGCGTGTCTCTTGCCGCTCTTTTTCCGATAACATGGCCTGATGAACATGACCGGATTGTACGTGAGAAATAGCCGCGATCAAGTCGAAAAGTCTTCACTACAACGCGATTGAACTCTTGCCACGCTGCAATTCACCCGGTCGGCGAGAACCCTGGCAAGTTACATCCGCCTAGGGGCCCAGTTTCGGCCTAAAATATTTTCGGAAAAATCGCCTTCAAGACGTAACTGTCGAACTTGGGTTAATTGAGAACGTGGCGACAGTTGATTCCACTACACGAAATCATATTGCTTTCATCGTCTTCTACGGACAAGCCACTGTTTATGCTCGCGCGAGTCAGTATCACGAACCCTATCAGTTCATTGAAGCACAGCTTCCAGAGATTTCAATTTCACGGGATTTCGATGTCCGCTTCGATGAGGTGTACGCCACCTTGTTTCGCGACGACCCGGAGT
>JABMRP010000958.1 GCA_013202535.1 Planctomycetota bacterium | reverse complement strand
GGTGCGGCCTCTTTGGAAGCGAAAGCTTGGGCTGGTCCACAGCACAGGATGCCGGTGGCGATCAACAGCGTCAGAGCAAGTAGCGGTGTACGGCCGAGCATGGATGGTCTCCTAAAACGTGGGGTAGGTTTTGAACCTGCCGAAGGGAAACGCCGGGCACAAGTGCCGGGGCTAAACGGTTTGTTTTGGTCGCTGGGGCTAAACGGCGGGTTATCGGGTACTGAACTTATAGACGGTCGTCGTGCAGTACTTCTCGCCCGGGCGGAGTGTCGTGGTGGGGAAGTCCGGGTGGTTGGGCGAATCGGGGAAATGTTGTGTTTCGAGACAGAAACCGTAGCGGTGCTTGTACACCTTGCCCCCCTTGCCGGTGAGCGTGCCGTCGAGGAAGTTGCCACAATAGAACTGCAAGCCCGGCTCCACGGTCAGCACTTCCATCACCCGACCGCTGGTCGGCTCGTAGACTCTCGCGGCGACGGCCATCGAACCATCGGCGTTGTCCAGCACCCAGTTGTGGTCGTAGCCACCGCCGAACTCGATCTGCTCGTCCTTGGCGTTGACCCGATCGCCGATGGCCGTCGGCTTGGTGAAGTCCATCGGCGTGCCCTTGACCGGACGCAACTCGCCGGTGGGAATCAGGGTCTTGTCGACCGGCGTGAAGCGCTTGGCGGCAATCATCAACTCGTGGCCCAGGATATCGCGGGAACCCTGACCGGCCAGATTGAAGTAGGAATGGTGGGTGATATTGCAGACGGTCGGCTTGTCGGTGGTGGCTTCGTAGTGGATTCGCAGTTCGTTGTCGTCGGTCAACAGGTAGGTAATCGTCACGGACAAATTGCCCGGGTAGCCCTCTTCGCCGTCGGGGCTCACGTAGTTCAAGACAAGCCCGGGGCCCTTGTCGGCCAAAATGGCTTTGGCCTGCCAGACGACTTTGTCGAAGCCCTTGACCCCGCCGTGCAGGTGGTTTTCGTCGTTGTTGGTGGCCAGGGTGTATTGCTTGCCGTCGAGGCTGAACTTGCCCTTAGCGATGCGGTTGCCATAACGGCCGACAATGGCGCCGAAGTAGGGCGTTTCGGCGATGTACTCTTTCACCGTCTCGTACCCCAGCGTCACGTCGGCCATCTTGCCGTCGCGGTCGGGCGTTTCCAGCGAAACGAGGATCGCCCCGTAGTTGGTGATCGTCGCCTTCATGCCGTTGGCGTTGACGAGCGTGTAGAGAGCGACCGGCGTGCCCTCGGTGGTCTTGCCAAAGGCGGCTTTGGAGATGCTTTGATCGGCCGATGCGAAGCTGCCCATGAGACAGGCGAAAACGGCCAACGCGGCGCGAATCATCATGTGAGAAGAACGGTTCATGGTCGGGGTTCCTTTCTGTCGTATAGTAGCCATCTCGCTCCGCGAGATGTAGCCTTTGAGGCGTGATATCCAGAAAAGGCTACATCTCGCTCCAGCGAGATGGCTACTATACGCGCGATAGTTACTATCCTATTGTCCATAGCGGTTGTGATATCGGTCGTACCATTTCTCGGCTTCGTCGGGCGGGATATCGGCCGGTTGGCCGAGTTGCATGGCCAGCAACACGGTCTTGGCCACGTCTTCGGTCATCACGGCCGCCTTCAACGCATCGGTGGCCGACTCGCCCCAGGCAAACGTCCCGTGGCTGCCCAGCAACACGGCAGGCGAGCGGTTGCGATACTGGAGAATGGCCTCGCCGATGTGATCGCCGATGTTGTCGACGTACGGCACGCAGGGAATCTCCGCGCCAAACTGATCGGCGATCGCGGTCAGACACAAGGGCACCGGCTTACCCACCGCGGCAAACGCCGTGGCGTAGTTGCTGTGCGTATGGATCACGCCGCCGACTTCCGGCATGTTGCGGTAAAGGTAGAGGTGGTGCGGCAGATCGACGCTGGGTCGTAATCGCGACTCGATCACCTCGCCGGTCTCCAGATCGACCTCGACAAGATCGGCCGGCACCAGGGCGTCGTAATCGACGCCCGACGGTTTGATGACCAGACGCCCACGCTCACGGTCCAAGCCGCTGGCGTTGCCCGAATGCATGGTTACCAATCGGGTCACCGGCAACATCCGGTTCACACGGCAGACTTCTTCCCGCAACTCGGCCAGATCCATCGAATATCCTTGCCGCAAAGCTTTCCCAATTCGCCGAAACGTTCGCGATCCCCTAATGGCGTACGCCGCCAATTATAGGACCGCTGCTGGGGGCACGCAAGTGGCGGCGGCCGGACG
>JABMRP010000099.1 GCA_013202535.1 Planctomycetota bacterium | reverse complement strand
GGCGGGCATGATGCCGTATTGGCAGATCCCGCGGACCCACTGGTTGGTGGTGCTCTGCCGCGTCTTGAGGTCGACCAGTTGGATGCCACTATAGCCGACAAGCAGATAGCGCTCGGTGGCCTTGTCGCGGTAACAGCGGTGATGGTGCTGGTTGTGGGCGAACGGCAGCAGGTCGGTGATCTTTCCCGTGGCGATATCCACGCCGACGCTCGTCTTGGCCTCGTTGAGGAAATCGGTTTTGGGAATCGCAATGCCCGTGCGGACAATCCCCTCGCCGTCGGTCTTGCTCTCTCGCCAGATCGACTTGGAAAGCGGCTCGGTCCAGAGCGTGCCGTCGATCAGGAACAGATCGCCGGGCGAGCCGAAGCCGATGGCGCCCTTGTTCTCCCAGAGCGTCGATCCGTCTTCTATCGAGTAGCCGCGCATGCGATCCCACTTCAGCAGCGTGACCACGTCCTCGCCGATCGTGACCGTCGGGGCATAGGCGCGGATGAACATCCCCTCGGTCTCGAACGGCGACTTCCATCGCGGCACGCCCGTCTTCGCATCGAGACAGCGCAAGTCGTTGTTGTCGAGGTAGTAGACGTTGTCGCCCTTGGCCGACAGCGACAGCGGCGTGATGTGCTTGAGGTTCTCGCCGGTTGCGTCCCAAAGCTTCTTGCCCGTTGTGGCGTCGTAGGCGATGATCGACTTGGCCGACGTGGGCGTTTCACGCTCGGCCAGCTCCCAGTAACCGTGGCAGCCGTCGGACTTGTCGAGCAGGATGCTTGGGTCGCCCTTGACCACCAACAGCATACCGTTGTGGTGAATGATCTCCTCGGTCTTCTCCGAGCCCTTGTAGGTTAGCAGTGTCTTGCCCGTCCGGCCGTCGAGCTTCATCACCGGCGCGGTGAAGCCGAGGGTCACGTAGACGTCGGAGCCGATCGAAACGAGGCGCCGGGGAAGTTGTTGGGGCCCGGCGCGGAAGTTGTAGAGGTGCGTCATCCACGTCGGGATGTCGCGCTTCCAGAGCAGCTTGCCGTTGAACGCGTCGCGGGCGACAAGCTTCCAATCCGGCGGGCGATGGACGACGGAAATCTCGCCTTCGTCCTGGATGTAGAAGACGCGTCCGTCGCTGGAGGTCATCGCGCTGAAACTGGCCAGCGCATCGTGGTGCCGCGTGTGCCGCGGCCCGGCGTACCATTGCAGGTGGCGCGGGTGGCCCACCTTCTTGTCCTTGCTCACCGCATTGCCCGACGCGTCGTAAAGATAATGCGTCCACTCGTCGATCTCCGCCGGCCACGGCTTGGTGTACTTGGCCCAGCCGTCCGGTCCGCCGGTCTTCTCCAGGCCCGCGGCCGTCAGGTTCAGAGTGTCGCCCTTGACCAGCGCGACCCCGTTGGGAACGAGCACGCGAGCGACTTCGTTGGCCGTCAACTTCGCGGCGTCCTCAAGCACGATCAAATTGACGATATTGTCGCCATGGGGCAGGTTCTTCCCGTCGTACCGTTCGGCCGAGACCTTGCCGTACAACCCCAGCGAGTCGATATGCACCTTGGCCTTGGCCACGTCGGCCGCGTCGGTATCCAGCCCATGCACCAGCAGCCTGTCATCCGTATGCAACGCCGCGGTCAGCCTGCCGTCCCCGCAGCCGGTGTGTACCACCACGCCGCCGCTGACGCCCGATTCCCACAGCAAATCACTCGCCGCCGGCTCCCCCAGGGCCGAACCGGCCACGGGCAGAAACATTGCGATCGATACCAACACGGTCGTTTTCCAGTCGCTCATCCGTTATCTCCATGCACGGTATTGTCGACGCCGGGCCAGGCGGGTGTTCTTCAACACCACCCATCATTCTCAACGGCACCATTGTACCACGCACGGGTTGGAAATGACACATGAACTCGGTAACGACAAAAAGCAGGCGTTCCCCTGGCGCTGACATACGGTGCGGAGGCGGGGACTCATTGCCTTGGCCTCGTTTTGCACGCGTTAAGTAAACAGTTCCCCACGCGCGGCTTCTGAAATCGCTACGACCGCCGGATGCTTCAATTTTCTTTCGACGGAAATGGCATAGAAACGTTCCTGAACTCCCGGCAATTCACCGATCGGGCGAACGCGGTACTGTCGGCAAATCTCCTTCTCGATAGCCGACGGCGCGGCAAAAATCCCGACTCCTTCCTGGGCGAAGACCCCCAAGAGCGCGCTGTCCTCGAATTCGGCCACAATTTGGGGTCGGATGTTCCGCGACTCAAACCAGTGGTCTAGGGATAGCCGTAGGG
>JABMRP010000957.1 GCA_013202535.1 Planctomycetota bacterium | reverse complement strand
TTCTCCGGCTGGCTGTTCGGACACAAGATCAAAGTGGATCGGTTGGCCGGCCTGGGTAGGGCCGCCTCGGTGGTGTTGTTCTTGTACGCCGGCCTGCGGCTGGGAGATCTGGCCGTGCGGGGCGTCCTGGGACTGGCCTTCGACGGCTCCTGGCAGGCGCTGCTTTTCCTCTTCGAGTTGGCCTGCAGCGCGCTCGTTCCGGCAACCCTCCTATTGTTTCGCCGGGTGCGCACCAGCAAGACGGGTCTGGCGATCTGCGCGGGCCTAACGGTTCTGGGGATGATCGGATACCGCTTCGACGTGTGCATCGTCGCTTTTGCGCGTCCGGAAGGCATGCCCTACTTTCCTAGCTGGATGGAACTAGCGGTGAGCCTTGGTATCGTGGCGGGCGTTTTGTTGGTGTTTCTGTTCTTTGTCGAACGGCTGAGAGTTTTCTCGGACGGACATGCACCCGAAGAGGGTACGGCACCTGATGACTCCGCCGAGTTGGACTACAGTCCGGCCGGCGTGCGAGGCTTGATGCCGGATTCGCTCGGCGCGCCGCGGCGCAACTCACTTGCCGCGGTCGCCGCTGCCGCGGTGACCGTGGCGTTTCTCCCCGCCGATCTCTGGTCGGGGACGCAACTGCCAACGACCCCGGTCTCCGCCACGCGGACCATCGACGGATGGTTCCAAGAGCGAATGGACGGGCCCCGGCATGATATTTCTCTTGACGAGCCGCAAAGTGACTCCATCAACGAGCGACTTCCGCTGATGTTGATTGACGGCAACCGAGACGGACGGCTGGTCCTCTTTCCTCACGAAAACCACGTCGCGTCGCTTGGCGGTTCCGAATCTTGCGCCCAGTGTCATCACATGAATATGCCGTTTGACGAGCACTCCTCCTGTTTCGAATGTCACCGCGACATGTATGTGACGACCGACATCTTCGACCACGAGTCTCACGTCGGCAACCTTCACGGCAACGAGAGTTGCGCCCGCTGCCATCAAGATCCGGGGGAGATCAAGAGCCGGGAAACCGCCCTGGGTTGCGCCGAGTGTCATGAAGACATGCTGGCGGCGGACTCTCCCGTCAATTTGCCGGAGCATGAACTGCAGGGACTCGCCACCGGTTACATGGATGCCATGCACGGCCTGTGCATCCGCTGCCACGAGACGACCTTGGACTACTTTCCCGGCTTCGCCCAATGCGCCAATTGCCACCGAGACATCGACGCCACTCGATTTCAGCGGATGTCACCTTATGCAGGCAGTCGAAAGTGAGGCCATGGTAACGGAAGATATTCGCAACTGGATGCACGCACGGTTGTGGTACCAGGTGCCGATGAGCATCAGCGTGATTGACCGGGATTACAAGATCGTGGAAGCCAATCCCCATTTCGCCCGGAGCTACGGCGACTGGCAAGACCGTTCTTGCCACGAAGTCTACAAGGGGCTATCCCAGCGCTGCGCGAATTGCGCGGCGGCCAAAACATTCGCCGACGGCCTTGTGCGGGAGAGAGAAGAACTCGGAGTGATCCGCGGCGGGAAGCAAACGCACTACCTCGTTCACATGATTCCGCTGATCGGCGAGGGTGGAAGGATTTCCCACATCGTCGAGATGTCGACCGATATAACGGGTGTCAAGCTGTTGGAGCAGGAGAAGCTGGACGCCGAACGCCTCGCAGCCGTTGGGCAGACCGTGGCCGGTTTGGCACACGGCGTTAAGAACTTGCTGATGGGGATCGACGGCGGGATGTACATGCTCCAGTCGGGCATCGAGCGGGGGGACGCGAGTCGGCTGGTCGACGGCTGGGAGATGCTCAAGGAAGACATGGCGAGGATGACTTCGTTTGTGAAGGAGTTCCTGGAATTTGCCAAGGGACGGACTCCGGAAGTGCGGTCCGTCGATCCCAATCAACCCGCCCGGGAAGTCCTCTCGTTGTTTCGTGACACGGCCAAGCTCAAAGGCATCGAAATCAGGGCAAACCTCCCCAAAAGCATCCCCAAAGCCTTCATGGACAAAGAAGGAATCCATACCTGCCTGGCCAACCTCGTGTCCAACGCCCTGGACGCCTGCGAAGTGAGCGACAAGCCCCATCGAAACGTGGTGATTTCCACGGATGAGCGAGAAGGAACGCTTGTCTTTGAAGTGGCCGACGACGGCGTGGGAATTGACTACGAGATCCGTAAGAAGATCTTCGCCAACTTTTTCAGTACGAAGGCCACGGGCAAGGGGACCGGCCTGGGTCTCCTGACGACGAGAAAGATCGTGCAGGAGCACGGCGGTACGGTATCGTTCGATTCCACGGAAGGGGCCGGATCCGTCTTTCGCCTCGAATTCCCCCGCGATAGGCTGCCGCGACCGACCGAGGACGAGGCGCCCAAGGACAAAAAGAGTCCTCCATCACCTGCCCCTTGAAGAGGCAATCCCAGGAGACGTCAATATGGAACGGGCCGCGGACAAAACCATTCTGGTGGTCGATGACGAACCGAACGTGAGGCAGTATCTGAAGACCGTCCTTCAGGACGCCGGCTTCAAGGTGGTTACCGCCGGCGATGGAGTCGAAGCGCTGGAGATCATCAAGGAGAAAGTGCCCGACTTCATTTCGCTGGACCTGATTATGCCGAAGAAGTCCGGCCACAAGCTGCTCCATGAGCTCAGAAGAAACAAGCTGTGGTCACGCATCCCCGTGCTCATCGTAACGGCCCACGCCCAAGATGAATTGGGGAAGGCGGATCTGCAGGATCTGCTGGATAGCCGGGTGATGTCGGGGCCCGGTACCTACCTCGAGAAACCGGTGAAACCTCTGACTTACGTGCGGAGCATCCAGCGGGCCTTGGGAATCGAGGAGGCCGAGGAGACGGCGGATAGAATCAATCTGAAAGAAGAGTTGCGGAATAGCCTGCGCAGCGCCAGCCCCGAAGCGCTGCGCAAGGCGCTGGAGGCCCTGAAAGAAACCGAAAACTGACGTCTTTGGGCACCTCAACCGGCCCCCAAAGCGTCCCGCCAAGTAAAAGGAGCGAAGCGATGATCCAGTCGCAACCGGGCAAGAAGAAAATCCTCGTCTTGGATGACGAGCCGCACGTCGTAACGTACCTGCAAACACTTCTGCAAGACAACGGGTATGAGACCGTTTCGGCATCCAACGGCAAGGAGGGAATGGAGAAGGTGAGAAGCGAGGAGGTGGATCTGGTCTGCCTGGATATCTCCATGCCCGAGGAGTCGGGAGTTCGTTTCTATCGCAACCTCAAGGATGATTCCCGGCGGTCCGCCACACCGGTTGTGATCATCACCGCGGTGACCGGATACGGTGGGGATTCGGAACCGTTCAAGCAATTTATCAGCACGCGCAAGCAAGTCCCTCCGCCGGAAGCGTTTCTTTCCAAGCCAATCGACAAGCAAGAGTTTTTAGACACGATAGCGAGACTCTTGTCTTGAAAAGGGATGATCAACGTCACCCGCGGTCGCCAGACATACTCTGAAAGGAAACGGTCGTGAAACAAAATGGACAGCGTTCCGTTGATGTAGCTTCACAGGAAATGATCGAAGTTGCTTGCGAGGCGGAGATTCCCATCGTCTGGGACCGGCTTGAGTCGCAGCATCCACAGTGCCGTTTTGGGCAAGAGGGAGTCTGCTGCAGGAACTGCACGATGGGGCCGTGCCGGATCACTAAGAAGGCGAAGGAAGGTGTCTGTGGCGCGACCGTCGACACGATCGCCGCAAGAAACCTGCTCCGAAGTCTGCTTGGCGGCGGAGCGGCCCACTCCGATCACGGACGGGAAATCGTCCACGCGCTGGCTTTGGCGGCTGAGGGCACCTCCAGCGCCTACAAGATCCGGGGGCCCGAAAAACTCCGCAAACTCGCCGAAGAGTACGGTCTGGCCATCGACGGCCGCGGCGACGAGGAGATTGCCCGTGAACTTGCGGATCTGCTCCTGGTCGAATTCGGCAAGCAGAAAGGGACGCTCGCGAACGTCCGACGCGCTCCCCAGCAGCAACAGAAGAACTGGGCGGCGGTGAACGTCACCCCGCGCGGCGTGGATCGCGAGATCGTTACCGGAATGCACATGACGCATATCGGCGTCGACAATGACCCGGAACACCTCCTGATGGGGGCCGTGCGCGCGGCATTGGCCGATGGCTGGGGTGGCTCGATGATTGCCACCGACGTCTCCGACATCCTTTTCGGCCAACCGCGGCCGCTTCGCTCGCGAGTGAACCTCGGTGTGCTCAAAGAGGACGAGGTCAACCTCATCGTGCATGGTCACGAGCCCACCCTCTCCGACGTGATCGTGGCGGCGGCACAAGACCCGGAACTCCTCGCCCAGGCCCGGGCCCAGGGCGCCAAGGGAATCAATTTGGCGGGCATCTGCTGCACGGCAAACGAGATCCTCATGCGGCATGGCGTTCCGGTCGCCGGCAATTTCCTGCAGCAAGAACTCGCCGTGATGACGGGCGTTGTGGACGTGATGCTGGTCGACGTCCAGTGTGTCTTCCCCGCCGTCACCGAGTTGCAAAAGTGTTTCCACACGAAGGTCATTTCCACGAGCACCAAGGCGAAGTTCCCCGGGGCCACCCACATCGAGTTCCACGAGGAAAAAGCGATGGAAACGGCCCAGGCGATCATTCGGCTTGCCATCGAGAACTTCACTCACCGGGACCCGGCGAAGGTAAACATCCCCAGCGCCCAGGAACCACTGGTTGCCGGATTTACGACGGAGGTTGTCTTCGAGATCCTCGGCGGTCGATATCGGCCCAGCTTCCGGCCTCTGAATGACGGCATCCAAACGGGCCGCCTCCGCGGGGTGGCCGGAGTGGTTGGATGCAATAACCCCAAGTTCCCGCACGACGAGTATCATCTGGCGATGGTAAAGGAACTCATTCGCAACGATGTTCTTGTCCTGCAAACCGGTTGCAGCGCGATCGCCTGCGCCAAGGCGGGCCTGCTTGCCCCCGAGGCCGCCGAGAAACACGCGGGCAGGGGACTCCGAGAGATCTGCGGCGCCGTGGGGATGCCGGCCGTGCTGCACGTGGGAAGCTGCGTGGACAACTCACGGATCCTCACGGCTTGTACAGAGCTCGTGAAGGAAGGTGGTATCGGTGATTCAATCGACAAACTGCCTGTGGCGGGCGCGGCCCCGGAGTGGATGAGCGAAAAGGCCATCTCCATCGGCATGTACGTCGTGGCCAGCGGCATCTTCACGGTGGTCAACCCGGCGCTGCCGATTCTGGGAAGCCGGTACGTCGAAGAACTCCTCACCAAGACGTTCGAGAAGCACTTCGGCGCCACCTGGGCCTTCGAGGAAGACCCGATCAAAGCCGCGCACCTGATGATCGACCACATCGACCGGAAGCGTGCCGACCTCGGGCTGCCGTTGCCGATGTACGAGGTGCCCTATGCTCCGAAGACGGAACAAAACGACGTGAAAGCAAGCTGAAAAGCTCCCTAGAGGAACCCCGAAGTCAACTGGAAGTTCAGTGACGAAGGCTTGTTTCCACTAACGAAAAGAGGTTGTCGGCATGAAAGCCGTGCAAATTCGGTTTGGCCTGACGGTTATCCTAATCGTTTTTTGCGGCGGACTGCGGGCCGGTGAGCCTGAACCGCCGGTCGCGTCCGCACTTGACCCGAAGCTGCCCTACCAGGTGGTTCGCAGCGATCCCGTGACGTACGACGTGGACTTGTCAGTGGTCGTGACCGCTCCCTACCATACGAAAGTGCTCAAGGTGTGGTTGCCGTTGCCGCAATCGGACTTCGGCCAGGTGGTGGAGGACGGGCGACTGAGCACATTTCCCGAAAAGGTGGAGCCGAAGATCGCCCGTGAGCCGGTCTATGGCAACAAGTTTGCCTATTTCGAGTTTCATGAGCCTAAGGGTGGTCAGATCATCCGCCACCGCTTCCGCGCCAAGGTGTGGGAGTTGCGGTGGAACTTGGACCCGACGCGTGTGACGACAGTGACGGAATGGCCTGAGGCCTTTGGGCCATACCTTCGGTCTCATGCGGGTATGGAGCAAGACGATCGTTTCCAGGTAGTGTTGCGAGGGATTGCGCGCGGCCAGCAAGGTCCCGCCCAGGATCTCAATGCAGTGATCGACTGGATCGATCACAACCTGACCTACGACCATGTGGATGCGTCGTTGCGTGCCGACGCCAAACACGCGTTCACAAAAAGACGAGGCCATTGCAGCGATTACCACGGGCTATGCACGACGATGGCCCGTACCCTGGGGTATCCGGCGCGCCTGACCTACGGCATGGCCATGTTTGCCAAGAACTCACCTTCCCACTGCAAGATGGAAGCTTTTCTGCCTCCCTATGGGTGGGTAAGTTTCGATCTTTCCGAGACGCAAAAGATGGTCAAGAGAATTGCTCGTGATGAGAACCTGGACGCAACAGGAAAGGAGCAGTTGTGTCGCGCCGCCAAGGAGCGGCTAAAAAGTGGTTTCCGCGACAACACCTGGCTGTTGATCACCCGCGGTACCAACTATGACCTTGTCCCCCCGGCCAGCAAGCCGGTCTGCGTAGTGCGGACGATCTATGCCGAAGCCGACGGTGAGGCGCTACCCGATCCCGATCCCGCAAATGTCCAGAAGCGAGAATTCGCCTGGATGACCGTAGGCCGCTTCGAGGCTGACAAGCCGGTCTCCTACCCGTTCAAAGACCTCCAATCACTGCGGGCATGGGTTTGTTCTCCAGGTGTCTACGAGGAATACGACGGAGTGTACGGCAAGGGTAAACAGAAGCTCATGGTAGCCGCCGGGAGCCCCGGTGAACTTGGCCTTTTGAAGGTCATCGCTGAAAAGTTTGTCGCAGACCAGGATGCCACCGTCTATTGGAGGAAAGCAGGCTCCGGGAAATCGCTGGAACTTCTGCGTGATGGAAAGGTGAATGCGGTCATGGTGCATGCTCCGGAGGCCGAAAGGAAAGCCGTCGAAGAAGGATGGGCCACGCGCCGAGTTCTCTTCGGCGCCAACGAGTTCCTCCTCGTCGGGCCGGCGAAGGATCCGGCCGGCATTCGATCGGCCAAGAGTGTGGCGGAAGCCTATTCGAGAATTGCTGCCAATGGATCGCGGTTCCTTTCTCGCGGTGACAACTCGGGAACACACCAGAAGGAATTGGCGATTTGGAGACACGCCGGGATTGTCCCCAAAGGCGCATGGTACGTAATTGCCGGGAACTATATGGCGGCCACGCTCCGACAAGCGAATGCCGAAAAAGCGTATTTCATGGTGGACAGCAGCACCTGGATCGCCCTACGGGACGAAACGCCCAATCTCAAGGTGCTTCTCCGTGGCGATCGGTCTTTGGTCAACGTGTACCATGCCTTGTGCCGACCGCGGCAGACCACACCGGCTGGTTCCCTTGCCGCTAAGTTTGTTGACTTCCTGGCTGGCCCGGAAGCCCAACAACTCCTGCGGGATTTCGGCATGAAACAATTTGGCGAGAGCCTCTATCGCGACGCCCGCTACGCGAAGGAGTTCGAGTGAACAGCGCCTCAAGTGCCAGTCGACGAGGCTTCTCCGCCTGCCACTGTATCCCGCGTGCGGCAAAGTGAATCGCCATGAGCGGAATTTCAGAAGAACAAACCCAGCGCGTTATTCTCGACTCGATCGCTGATGGTGTGTTCACGGTTGATGACGAGTGGAACATCACCTCCTTCAACCGGGCGGCCGAACAGATCACCGGCGTTTCCTGCGACCACGCCATCGGCCAGAAGTGCTTCGATGTGTTTCAAGCCAGCATCTGCCAGGCGGAATGCGCGCTGAGAGAGACGATGAAAAGTGGCCGGCAGCGCGTGGATCAACGGGTGAATATCCTCAACAGCCGAGGCGATCAGGTCCCGGTAAGCGTTAGCACGGCCGTATTGCGCCGTGAGAATGGAAAAGTGCTCGGAGGAGTGGAGACCTTCCGCGATCTCTCGGCGGTCGAATCGCTCCGCAAGGAAATCGACGAACACTACACGTTTTACGACATTATCAGCAAGAACCACGAGATCCGCCGAATCCTCGGCATTTTGCCGGACATCGCTACCAGCGACAGTACCGTGCTGATCGAGGGGCCCACCGGATCGGGGAAAGAACTGTTTGCCAAGGCTATCCACAACCTCAGTCGGCGAGCCCGGCGCAAGTGCGTTGCCGTCAACTGCGGCGCGCTGCCCGATACACTCCTGGAGTCGGAATTGTTCGGATACAAGAAGGGCGCTTTCACGGATGCCAAGAAAGACAAACCGGGCCGGTTCGCGTTGGCCGAAGGGGGAACGCTGTTCCTCGACGAGATCGGAGACATCTCGACGGCGCTGCAGGTCAAACTACTGAGGATCCTGCAGGAGAAGGAATACGAACCGCTCGGGGCCACCACGACCCATGCCGCAAATGTCCGAGTGATCGCGGCGACGAACCGCTCGCTGGCGGGACTGGTCGCCCGCGGCACCTTTCGCGAAGACCTCTACTACCGACTGAACGTGCTGAGAATCTCGCTACCCCCGCTGGCCAGGCGGCGCGAGGACATCCCGCTCCTGGCAAGTCATTTCATGCACCGCTTCAGTGTACAGCAGGGCAAGCAAATCGAGGGAATCTCCGAGGACGTGCTCAGCCTGCTGATGGACTACGAGTTTCCCGGGAACGTGCGTCAATTGCAGAACATCATCGAACATGCCGTCGTATTGTGCCGTGATCGCCGCATCGAGATCAATTGCCTGCCGGCGGATTTGCTACAAGAGGCCTCCGGTCACGGCGGCGGCGCCTCGCGGTCGGCTGGCGGTCCGTTGTTGGAGGCGGAAGCCGCGACGATTCTTCAGACGCTGCGTCACCACGACGGTCATCGTGGGAAGACGGCGGCGGCGCTGGAAATCGACAAGGCCACACTCTGGCGAAAGATGAAGAAGTATGGCATCACTTATCCGTGATTGCCGTCTGTGCCGAACCATTGCGCCACTGCAATGACACCATGCATACCCTTGCAACGACGCAATCTCCATCTCGGTCAGACGGGACGACCGCCGCCGCCGCATCTTTCGACACCGACATGACTTATGGAGTGTTTCTCCGTTAATCGGGAAATGGCACGCGTGTTGCACTCATGGTGAACAGAAAGGTTTATCGCCATGAAGATCGCCATTCCCACTTTTGAAGGTCGCGTCTCGCCGCGGTTCGATTGTGCTCGGGCTGTCCTGGTGGTGACCATCGATGAGGATAAGCCGTCAGGGCGTCAGGAGTTTAGGACATCCAATTGGGTTCCGCATGAGCGCGTCAAGAAACTGCTCGAACTCGGCGTGGATACAGTCATCTGCGGCGGCATCGATCGGTGGTCGGCCACGTCGCTTCAATCCGCGGGTGTCACCGTGTATGGCTGGGTTACCGGCGAGATTGAAGATGCGCTCTCCGCCTTGCTCTGCGGTGAGTTGGATGCAGAGGCTGCGATGGAGGGCCGTGGCCGGTGCGGATGTCGGCGGTTTCCCGGCGATGAGGTTACAGACACAGGGCCACCCGATCCGGGCCAGGGCATGCGACGGAGGTCCAGACGCGGGGCGGACCGGCAAAACGAAGGTGAGAATGGCAATTCCGTCGGCTTACGGAACGACTGAAGTTCAACGAGCCGCAACCATCGAGAAACGTCAATACCCCGTAGCGGGTTGTTGGTAGGGCCGCGAACATGGCGGCGTCGCGACCAGAACCTATGAAATCATCCCGTCACAACAGGAGAGTAACCAATGTCGTCAAACGGAAACGGACCCAACAGCGTTCTGGCTATCGCGATTCCCGTCGCGGGTGGCCGCTTGTGCATGCACTTCGGGCATTGCGAACAGTTTGAAGTGTTCGACGTGGATACCGCGGACAAGAAGATTCTGCACTCGCGACGAATCGACCCGCCACCTCACGAGCCGGGCCTGCTTCCACGATGGCTGCATGAGCAGGGAGTGAATCTTGTTATTGCCGGCGGCATGGGAGGACGTGCCAAAAGCATCTTCGCCGAGCAGGGCATTTCGGTTATCGTCGGGGCTCCTGCCGAACCGCCCGAAAGTCTGGTCCAGAATTATCTCGGCGGCACGTTGCAGTCGGGTGAGAACGCTTGTGACCACTAAACAGAAGGGATACACGACATGAAGATCGCCATAACATCGCAAGGCCAGGACCTCAATAGCCCGGTCGATCCGCGTTTTGGACGCGCCAAAACCCTCATCGTCGTGGACATCGATACCGACGTGATTATTGCAGAGGGGTTCTTTTGAAAACACAAATGCTTGAAAGGAGATTCGTTATGCCACGTGGCGATGAAACAGGACCGCAAGGAGAAGGCCCCAGGACCGGCAAAGGTAAGGGCCGCTGCGGCAGTGGAAATGAAAAGACTCGCGGCCGGGGCCAAGACCGTGGACGCACCCAGGGGCGAGGTAAAGGTCGTGGCCAAGCACAGGGGCGGGGCCGCGGACAGAATCAGTGAACGTCTTGGAAGAAAGAAACTGAACGATGCCGCTCTCGGCGAAAGCGAGAAACACAACTCCGGCGAGCCGCGTAGCAGATTGCCGTGTCTAAGGGTCTGGGACGGGTGATCTGCGACGGCTCGCCGGGCATTGGCTGCCTCGTGATCGCGTCGCTCACCGGGGACAGCCTGGCCCTGATCGTCGCGATATGGCATCGAGTAGAGAAGCGTTTGCGAACGGGCACGCCTTCCCGGCGGGGTGGCCTGACTCAAGTAGAAGTGAAGTAGAAAGACCTGAAAGGTAGTCCGAGTTCTGGAGTGAGAGAATGAAAAACATCGATTTACCCATTCAAAGCGGAGTTTCCCCGCAGGCCTCGGAGCGTTTCGAGCAGCCACGCAACTACGGTCCACTGGACCGGTTCGACGGTCACGCCCAAATCACCGGTCCTTGCGGTGACACGATGGAATTCTGGCTCCGCATGAATGAGGGGCGGATCGCGGCAGCGAGTTTTACGACCACCGGTTGTGGTCCGGCGCGGGCGGCGGGCAGCATGGCGACCGAACTTGCCATGGGCCGGTCGCCGACGGAAGCCGCCCGGATTGAGCAAGCCGACATCCTGGCGGCCTTGGGAGGCTTGCCCAAAGAATCGGAGCACTGCGCCCTGCTCGCTTCGGACACGCTCAAGGCCGCGACTGAGGATCTCGAACGCCGAAAGGCCGACAACTCGCCGGATTGCCAACAGTGCGACTCGGCCACTTGTTCGTCCAAAGAGCGGCGCCAGGACGAATCGGAGGGGCAGTTCCGCCAACGACAGGCCTTGGCCCGGAGAATGTGCCAGATCGGCCACAAGATCCTCATCCTCTCCGGTAAAGGTGGCGTCGGCAAGAGCACGATTGCCGCCAACCTCGCGACGGCGTTGGCCCAAGCCGGCCGGCGAGTCGGGCTTCTGGATATCGACGTGCATGGGCCCAGTATCCCGAAACTGATGGGGGTGGAGACGGGACAAGTCCAAGGGACCGAAGAGGAACTTCTGCCGGTCAAAGTGAGTGACAACTTGGCCGTGATGTCGATTGGCTTCTTGCTTCGTTCCAGTCGTGAACCCGTTATCTGGCGAGGACCGCGAAAGCACGGGGTCATCCGCCAGTTTTTGGCGGACGTGGCCTGGGGTCAACTCGACTACCTCGTGGTCGATGCGCCGCCCGGCACGGGGGACGAACCGATGTCGATTGCGCAGCTTGTCGGCTCGTCGGCCGAAGCGATCATTGTCACGACTCCCCAGGAGGTTGCCATTTCCGACGTCCGTCGCTGCGTGACGTTTTGCAGCGAGGTGTCATTACCCGTTATGGGAATTCTCGAGAACATGAGCGGGTTGTTGTGCCCGAAGTGCGGGGAGAGAATCGATCTATTCAAGCGGGGGGGCGGTATGGCGCTGGCCCAGGAGATGGGTGTCCCATTTCTTGGGCAGATCCCCATCGATCCTCAGGTCGTCATGGCGGGAGATGCCGGGAGACCGCTATTGCGCGACGGGCCTCAATCACCGGCTGCCGAGGCGTTTTTCGACGTGGTTGACTCGATCCTGGCTGCCCAACACGATGGACATGGGTTGCCGTGAACGAAAAACTTGCGTACGAGCTAAAAACATTGCAACCACCGAGTGATGAAGTAGAATAGGGGAATGGTTTTGCCCCGGCAATGCAGCCGGGCGATTTCTGGTTTCTGTGACCCACATAAGGAGAACGACAGATGCGACGACGAGACATCCTCAAGGCTGCGTTGATCACCCCCGCGGCAATGATGCTTCGACCCTTCGGCAAAATGGTGCATGCTGCTGAAGAATGCAGCAAGGAAAAGGAGCCCGGCGTCTGCGTGTTGTGCTGCAAGTGCGGACAGATCAAGGGGTCGGAACTGTGCTGCAAAGCCGGCGCGGAGAAGTGTCCCAAGTGTGGATTGCACAAGGGTTCACCCGGTTGCTGCCGATTGGGCGGTGCAAAGAAACCCGTCCGCCTGTGTACCTACTGCGGCCAGATCAAGGGGTCGGACAAGTGCTGCAAGCCGGGTACGGTGAAGTGCAAGAAGTGTGGTCTGGACAAGGGTTCGCCAGGCTGCTGCAGGATCAAGAAAGAAGCGAAGACCGCATAGGTGATTCGCCGCACATGCAAACGGCGAGGCGAGGAGGCGGACGCCGAATCGCCATCGCCGCTGCAATGTGTGGTATGTCGAAACGAGCCTGATGCCATGCCGGGCGGAGACAATGACAACCGGCAACATCAAGAAGTGACACGTGCCCGATATGAGAACCCTTGCTACATTCATCGGCGTCGCCACACTGGCTGCCTGCCCGTGTGCCGGGTGGGCCCAGCAGTCGGCTGCTCCCGCGAACATCCGGAGTGAGCAATCGCTTCCGTCCCGCTACCCCTACGTCGTCAAAGACGTTCTCGCGTTCTGTAGGCCGGCCAAAGGCTTCTGGGTCGATCTCGGGGCGGGCAAAGGGCAGGTTGCGATCCCGCTGATCGAAGCCACCGGCAACCCGGTTGTCATGCTCGACCCCGACAGAGAAGCGATGGCCGAAGGCCTCGAAATCGCACGAGAGAAGAAGCTCGAAAACCGCCTCTCTGCCGTGGTCGGGTGCGCCGAGGCCATGCCCTTTCCCGACAATACGGTGGATCTCGTCGTGAGCCGCGGCTCGATCTTCTTCTGGGACGATCCGGTCAAGGGACTCAAGGAGGTCTATCGTGTCTTGCGACCGGGCGGCAAGGCGTACATCGGTGGCGGTGCGGGAAGCGGCTACCCGAAATGGGCCGTCGAAAAGCTGATTCAGCAGCGGAAAGAAAAGATGCAAGGAGACGCGGCCGATCAATGGATACGTTTTGTCGAGCTTCGACGTCCCGAACAAATGAAGCGATGGGCGAAAGAATCCGGGCTGCACGAGTTTGAAGTGATGGGCAAGGGAGCGATTTCCTGCGAGGATGAGCGGACCGGCCAGGGCGTATGGCTTCTGCTGGAGAAAAAGCCGGAAGATCGAGGCGATCATGATTCATAATCTTCGAATCACCGTGCTGGCCGAAAATACCGCCCGCGGGGCCAATCTCCTCGGCGAACACGGCTTGGCGTTCTGGATCGAGGCCGATGGGCACAGCATCTTGTTCGATACGGGACAGGGCAGAGTGCTTCACCACAATGCTCAACATCTGAAGGTCCCCCTGGATGCCGCCGAGATGATCGTCATCAGTCACGGCCACTTCGATCATACGGGCGGGCTGAAAGACATGCTGGAAACGGCCGGGCAAATCGACCTCTACTTGCACCCGGCCGCGTTGGAAGCAAAGTACCATCGGGAGAAGACGCCTCCACATCGCAGCATTGGAATCCCGCACCTGGATGAGCAGGCGTTGCGCGAGCGAACGCGGAATCTGGTGTGGGCCCGTGAACCGACGAAGTTGATGGAAGGAGTCC
>JABMRP010000956.1 GCA_013202535.1 Planctomycetota bacterium | reverse complement strand
GCCGCTTGCCCCAGTATCGCGGAACGGGAGAAATAGGCGCCTTGGTGCCGGCCTTCCAGTGTGATTCGCAGCGGCGGTTGACGCTGGGGGTTGCCGATGCGCAGACTCACCCACATCCAGAGCCGGCCCGTATTCGGGGTGGGGAATGGCTGGCTTACCAGGCTGGTGGCCGCATTGCCGGCGTGTAAATGTATCGACTGGTCCCCGGCGTGTTTGTGGGTCCGGTCGATCGTGGCGCTGCCCCCGTCGCCGGCCATCGTGAGCCAGCCGGGAATCGGGTCGGCGGCGGCGGGTTTCTTCTCGAAGCCCGGGTTTTGCAGCCCTTTCCAGGGCGGCGGGTTACGCAGCACGGCCGCCCGGGCGCTCAACTCGAGAATCTTCTGCTCCAGGGCCGTCTTCACGTCTTCCGGCTCAGCGACCTCCAACCCCACCGGCACGGCATCGGCCGAGCTAAGTTGCACGGCCACCAGATCGTACGGGTCCAGTTGCACGTCCCACGCGGCGCCTTGCGTGTCGTGTTGCAGGGCGCCGACGGAGCGCGTCCCGCTGAGTTCTTCCAGTCGACAGTCCGCCGCCGCGCGAAAACGCAGCGTGGCCGTGACGCCAAACGGTAGTTCATTGACCAGATAGACGTAGGTTTGGTTCAAATCGCGAAAGTAGCGAACCACCACCGGCTGCTTGTCTGGCGCGGCCGGATCGACGAACCGCTCGAAGGGTACGTCGGGAAGCTGCCGATAGACGGCGACCAGACGACGAATCGACTCTTCCTGTCCCAACGGCAGCCGCCATCCGCCGTCGAAGATCCGCCGCGAATCGAAAGCGGCCAGACTCCGCACAAATCGCCGGCGATTGTTCCCCATTGAGGGGACCGTCTGCGTAGCCAGCCAGGTATGGGTGGGTTGAAACGGGCTCTTCGCGTCGAACGAGGCCAAGCGCATCTCGTGCGGCTTGTGAAAGAACAAACTTCCGGCGATCGGAGGGACGGAGAAGCAGTGCTGGGCGTCGGGCATCTGCTCGATGATCAGGTCCATCGCTTGATCGCCCAGTGTGTGCGAGGTGTTGACCCGCTCGGGCCGCAAGAGAATGGGGCTCCGCGGGTCGCCGAAATGGCGATGGACGTCGATCCCGACCTGAAGCATGGCCTCGGCCAGACTGGTTCTTCGCAACAACGTGGGCCGCAGCAGCCCTTCGAGTTCCTCGCCGGCGAGCATTTCGGCCCCGGCCAAATAGAGGCGTCGCCCGGGACCACGGCGTCCGGACCGCGTGCCGGCAACGTCGAACTCCGACTGCACCCGGATGAAGAACTCGGCCAGTTTGTCGGCCCGCCACTGTAGCCACTCGCGGCGTGCCTGGGTGTTTAGAAACTCGGCTCGCTGGGCAAATCGACTCTCGCCGGTTCCCGGCACCGCGACGCCCGTGTCGTGCTCGAACCGCGCGATCGTAACGTCGTCCATACCCCACCGGGGGCCGGGCAGTTGGGCGTAGCCGTACGCCGAGAGCTTGACCGCCAGCCCGGCAAACGACTCGTGGCGGTCGTACCGCGTGACGATCTCGCGGACCACCTCGAGCATGGCCTCTTGCACGGTCGGATGAAGCACGTTGTAGTAGGGTGCCCGACCGCGGTTCGACCGGTACTTGTCTTGCCACTTGGTCCCGTCGGCTCCAATCCAGCGGATTCCCTCGGCCTCGGCTCCGCCGGCGCGAAGCACGGCCTCCAGCCGGGGCAGCGGCGCGTCGAAATCGAGCGCCGGAATCAGCTCCAACTCCTCGCGATCGAAGAGGCACATGAGCATTTCCAGCACGTCTTTTCGGACCGCATCCTGACCGGTCGAGAAGAGGACCCCTTTGTCGTATCGGGGCGTGGGCTGCAGGATCTTGCTCGGGTAGATCGTGCTTCCGTCGGCCAGGACCGACATCATCATGCCGCCGTAGCCGACGTGATGCAGATACTCGACCAGCCGGGTGCCTCCCTGGTAGAAGGTGAGCCAGTCGTCCAGGCTTTGCTTGCTCCACCCGTCGCGGGCTTCGGTGGCCGAGAAATTCTCGGGAAACAGCGGACGATCGTAGTAAGCGGCCAACAACCGCTCAGGCCGCCGCAATGCCGCCGGAAATGCCCGCGGCAAATGGTCGCCCCCGGTCAACACGCGGATCTTCCCGTACATCGCCGGAAGCCGGCCGTCGCCGTTGGTCACCAGCACCATGGGCGTCTTGGTCCGGGGCCAGAAGATCAAGCGATGCCGGGCCCATTGGGCCGCCGGGGGATCGATACCGCCGACCTCCTCCGGAACAAAAACGCCGGAGTCCAACCCGATGGGCATCACCGCACCCGACGCGTTGGGTTCGATGATGCTAATGTTCATCGTCTGCGGCACGTTGTTCGGATATTCGATCTCCAAGACGTGCGGCTGGCCGGGCCGTTCGATGGGCAACGAATAGGCCTCCCAGCCCACCTCGGAGCCCTCGCCTCCGGTGCCCAGCATGACCACGCGACCCAGCGAATGCCGCACCGTTTGCACCGAGTCGTTGCCCAACGGTCCGCTCCACAACCGGGGTAATCCGGGAAGCTGCGGGAGCTTGGCGAATTGCTCGTACCACTTCGGGTTGGCCGGATCGATCTCCTCGACCTGGGTCCACTGCTGGTCCAGTCCCACCGGAACCGGCAACGGATGCGGGCTGAGCATCAGCAGTTGCATGCGACGCTCGATCGACGGCGCTCGCCGCAGAATATTCACTCCCAAGCCGGTCCGCTGCGTGGCCTTAATCTGCAAGTCGTACACCCCTTCGACCGTCGGCAGAGGGACGTTGATCTTCCGTGCGACTGGGGTGCCCGCCATCACGTCGTACCATGTGGACCAGAGCACCGCGTCGCCCCGGCCCACCAGCAGGCGGATTTCGATTCGTACCGTTTCGTCGGCCGGAAAGGGCAGCTTGCGCGGGGTCAATTGAAAATCGAGTTGTTCGCCCGGCGAAAAAATCAGCGAGTCGCGACCATCCGACAACGCGATACGCAACATGTCTTCGCCGGCGCGGCGCACCAAGAGTCGGTTGCCCTGATCGTCCAAGGCCGCGTTGTGGAATCCCTTGTCGAGCTGGCTCAACGGGACCTTGATCCACGGGGCATTCTGCTCCGGTGCGGCACGACCGCCGGGAGTCAGCCGGATACGCAGCACGGCATCGTCCGGCGCGATGGCCAGCAGATCGATTCCGTCGTACGTCCGGCCGCTGCGAGAAGCGATGTTCAAACGGCCGTCTTTCAGCCACATCGATCCCGGTTCGTCGGCCTCGATGCCCAGCAAACGCGGCTCGGCCAGCGTGCCCTGGCTCAGTTCGATCTGGCCGGCCCAGACTCGCTCGGCGCCCCCACCCCAGGCGATCCGCACCCGCGTCGTTTGGGCCGTCGCCGGATGGGTCCCGAGCGACCAGAGGGTCAGCGTCACCGCCAGCGCAAGAACGAAGCGCCGTCGCGCGCCGGCTTCCTGCTGCCGCGCAAGTGGGTGGTTCGATGTCCTCGGACTTCCATGTCCCGGCATCGTCGTCCCGACATATTAAAAGAATGAACCTGGATGGACCGGTGGCTAAGGGCGGAGATTATAGCCAGAAACCGGTCGATTCACCTACCCCGGATTGACCCGTTTTCGAGGGAAAAGGAGCAGGGTATGGCGAACCCATCTCGTGACACTAGGAAAACTAAGGGGAATGGGTCGCGGTTGAGTGTCGTGTGTCACTGCTTGCTTGCAGGCAGTGCGTGATCGGAAAACAGATCGGGCCGGGCGGGGAGGAGCCGGCTGACGCGCCGGGCACGAGTGCCGGGGCTAAACAATCGATCGGCGAGGTCGAGAGACTTGCGACGAACGCGGGTTTGCCCCCCGGCAGAGTCGGGGGCTAAGCTACTCCATCCCCTCGATCAACACGTCTTCCAGCGGTTTCCCGTCGACCGGCTCGCCGGCGGCGAGCGATTGCTCGTCGGCGGTCAGCACGTCTTGCAGACGCTCGGCGACGTCGCGGCAACGGTCGGCGACGTCGTTGACTTCCCAGCGGTCGTCCGGCTTGGCGAATAGCTCGGGCGGATCGCCCGCGCGGAGATACCAGGCGGGCGTGCGAATGGCCCGTGCGGCGCGCCGGCCCGTGAGGATCAGCCGGTCGCGGACCGTGTCGACTTCTTCCCGGATCAGTGGCAACAGGCTCTTGCCACGGCCGGGCCCACGGGGTCCGGTGTGTCCCCACCAGTCCAACAGCGTGGGCATCAGGTCGGCCGGCTCGGTCAGGGCCGGGCTGCGCGCGGTGGCGGCCAGCCCGTCGGGAAATCGCAGCAGCATGGGCACGTGTACCAGTTCGCCGTGGAGGGCCTCGTCGCAGGGGCCCAGCCGGCCGTGTTCGCCCAGCGGAAAGCCCCGAGCCGACAGCAGCACCAGCAGCGTCTCCTGGCCCACGCGGCTGGTTCGCAGAAATTCGTGCAGCGCGCCGATGCACGTATCCAACAGGGTCACCTGCCCGGCGTATGCGTGTGTGAAGCGGAGCAAGTCGTCGGGATCAAAATCATCGGCCAGCCGCTGCGACGGCACCTCGGCCGAGAGCGAGGGCTCGGGATCCCCCGGCTCGGTATACGCCTGGCGCAGTTCCAGCGGGGCATCCCACGCCGCGGCGAATCCCCGCAGGTGGCACCAGAGAAAAAAGGGCTCGCTGGCCAGTTCCACCCGATCGATCAGTTGGGCAAAACACCGGCCAAGCTGCGTTTGGTCGATCTGCTTCGCCGGCTGCGTCGCATTGGCCGACTCCAGTTCGATCAATTCGTCGAACCCCACGGCCAGCGGATGCCGGGCGACGGCCCCCTCGTCGGTCACCAGCGCGGTGCCCACTCCCGCGTCGCCCAGCACTTGAGCCAGCGTGGGCGCCGGATCGAGAACCTCCGGCCGAAGCGCATGGACTCCCTGCCAGTACGACCGGCAAAGAGTCTCCAGCTTCGGCGTATCGATCAACATCGAATCGGCCACAAACGACTCGCACGCCAGACGGTCCAACTGCGGCGTGCCGGTCCATGCATTGCCGTAGCAGCCCAAGAACCCCGCGTGCAACCGATCGATCACCAGGCAAATCGCATTCATGGCCCGATTGTAGCACCCGGCGCCGGGTAAAAGTAGTAGGCACACTCCGTGTGCCGTGACCGCGTAAAACCGACGTAGCGGCCCACCCTTCGTGTGCCGTAAGGGGCGGACGGCACACGGAGTGTGCCTGCTACGGGCGCGATCCAAACGCCGCGGGTCGATAGAGCGGCATGTGGCGGTAATAGACTTCCAGGGTCATGGCGGCCAGCGCCGTGCTGTAGAGCCGGCCTCCTTCATCGGCCCCATAGTCGCCGGCAAAGTGCCAGCTTCCCGACTCGTGGCCGGTGGTGGCCTGGTCGGCAACCAGCCGATCGCGCATTTGCAGATTCCACTGCTCCCACCGCAGGCCTCCCCAATGGTGAAGCACCTGGGTGGCGTAGTAGTTGTGGTAGATATTGTCCTCGGCGGGTCCCTGGCGGCTGAGATAGACGACGCCTTTCTCCAGCGGTGGGTGCGTGCGTTGCCAGCCGGTGTACATGCGGCAGAGCAGCCCGACGGCGGTCGTTGTCAGCCGCGGCTGGGTGTTGTTGTAGCCGTAGAAGGCCCCCTCTTCAGTCTGCACGCTGCGCAAGAACCTCTGCACCGCGATCATCGTCGGCGAAGGGACATACAGGCCGGCCATCTGCCCGCTCTTCAGGGCCATCAGTTGCCAACCGGTCACGGTCATGTCTCCCGGCGAGCCGGGCGTGTATCGCCATCCGCCCCCCTTGGAGTCCTGGGCACGGACGATGAAATCGATCGCCCGTTGTGCCGGTTCGCGCAGGGCCGGGTCCTTGGTCATCCCGTAGGCTTCGCAGAAGGCGATCGTGGCCAACCCCTGGGCGTACATGGTTCCCTGCTGCAGGTCGGCCCCGTCGGGAGTCAGCGTTGCATGGCGGATCAAGTAGTAGATTCCGTTGGCGACCACCTGCTTGTGCTCGCCCTCCTTGTGCGTGTAGCCGGCCCCCAGAAACGGCAGCAGCGCCATGGCCGTGGCCGCGGTCCCCGAGGCGTTGGAGCCCGGATGGCGACATTGCCCCCGGCATAAACTGCCGGCAAAGTTGAATCGCCAGCCGCCGTCCTCGTGTTGATGCGCGGCGATCCAACGAAGGGCCCGTTCCACGGCCTCTTCACTGGCCGGGCTTCCGCCCTCACCGTCGGCCAGCCGTCCCCGGGCGTTGGGGCCACGCCCATCGAGGCTGCCACGCACGTCCGCATCGGTCGCCAGCCAGAGGTCCACCCCCACAAGCGAGTCCAAGCCGGAGGGCCGAGTCGATCGGGCAACACGGGCCGACGGGAGATCGGTCGGCTCCATCAGTTCGGACGAAATGACCGTGGGATCGAAGTCGACCACGGGACTCCACGTGGGAATCGAACGGACGGTCTGCGACAGTTCGCCGCCGGCCGACCCCATATCCGGTGTCTCGCGGGGTCCGACGGAGGTCAGCAGACCCACCGGTTGCGACGGCTTCGACGAACCGGTGGTACACAACGCCAGGATCATCATCAGCAGCAAATGGAAAGCGAAGCTGACGGTGAACCCGGCCGACGGATCCCAGCCAAGCAGCCTCCATCGCCGCCCACCTTCGGCTCCCATCGTCGAATCCACGATCGGCGCCGAAGACTCGACCGCATCGCCCACGGGAGGAGCCTGGCAGGCCAACGAAATGACCGGCTGAGATTTCACGTCCGGCGATAGGGAAACGTTCCTGGGCACGACGGGCAACTCTGTCGGAAAGCAGAAAGGGGCTCCCGACACGGACTGGCTCGGGTGTCGGGATTTGCGGGCTTCCCCCAATTATAGCGTAGGCATTGGCCAAACCCGTCGGCACCGATGGTGACGATCCCCGGCGTTCTCACGTTGGGTTGGGCAAGTTGTGCCCTGGAAACGATGCAAATCATTACCCCATAGCGAGTTCCGCAAAATGGCGAGGGGCAGGGGGGCGGACCGGGAGGGGAGGATCAGAGAGGTTCAACCGGGAACCCTGGAAGAACCATCAAGAAAAAGGGCCCCCGCGGCTTCAAGCATGGAGACCCGCTCGATTTGCAGACGCGGAGGAGATGGGCCGAACGCGACTACTCGGGGAAAGCCTCCTTGGTGCTCTGGTCTTGGTAGAGGGGCATATGGCGGTAGTAGACTTCGAGAATCATCGTCGACATCGCGGTGACATAGAGTCGGCCGCCGCGGTCGGCCCCGTGATCACCCTTCTGGTGCCAGCT
>JABMRP010000955.1 GCA_013202535.1 Planctomycetota bacterium | reverse complement strand
GAGGCGGCCGAACAGCGGGAGCGGGAGTTCTACCAGCGCCGCGCGCCGAAAGAATGGCTCGATGCATTGAAGCCGCTGGGCACCGGCTGGGAAAAACCGTTTCTCGAAGTGGCACCCTATCTGATTGCCGTCTTCGCCCAACGGCACGGCCCGCGTCGCGATACGGCCGAAGGCGAGCGGGCCGTCGATAAGAACTACTTCGTGACCGAGTCGGTCGGTATCGCCACGGGCATCCTCATCGCGGCCATCCACCACGCCGGGCTGGCATCGCTTCCCTACACACCCATGCCCATGGGCTTTCTCAACGACATCCTCGGGCGCCCACCGGAGGAGCGGCCGTTATTCCTATTGGTCGTCGGCTATCCCGCCCAAGACGCCCGCGTGCCGCCGATCCAGAAGAAACCGCTGGAAGAAGTTGCCACGTTCATCTAAGCGAGCAGCCCGGATCCCGGCCGAGCCTCAAGCCTATTCCCTAGTGCCCAGTCCCTATTCCCTATTCCCTCACCAGCCCAACACCATGTTCGATTCGATCACTTTGCGTGCCCGATCCAGGTCGGTGCCGGTCTCCATCATGTAGAGGCGGATGGCGTGGACCTTGTCGCCGGCCGCCTTGTCGAGGCAGTCGCGGGCAACCGCGCAGGGATCGCTGCTGTCGATGATCCCGAGTTGGGCCTTCGAGATGACCCAGGTGTCGCGCGGGCGGCGGGTGAGGCGGGTGATTTCCTCGGTGGGATAGGCGTCGTCGACCACGGCCCGAGCCGCGTCTTCATGCTCGGCCCAGGTGATAATGATGTGGGAGGCGGTTTCGACTTCAAACAGCGGCATGGAAGCGACTTTCCGGAAGGATCCTTGGGATGGGCAGGGAGGGAACCCGGTTAATCCTACGGTCCCCACTCCAGGGCGTCAACGGCATCTCCGCCCTACTTTCCGACACAGTAGAGAAACTTGTCGGACCGCAGCAGCAACTGGCCGTTGCTCACCACCGGCGTGGCATTGAAGACACTGGTGTCGTCGGCCAGTTCGTTTCGGCCCAACTCCCGGAATCGGGGGCTCGCAGCCAGTACCACTGCCCCGTTTTCGCGGCTGACGGCGTAGAGCTTCTCGTCGGCCAGTACCAGCGAGGCGTAGACCCGTCCGACGCCCTCCAGGCGTTCTTTGTAGACCATTTCGCCCGTCTTGGCGTCGACACAGGTGGCAAAGCCCATATTGCTCACCCAGTAGAGATGCCCGTCGTACAGCAGCGGGGTGGGTACCTTGCCGGTCTCTTTGAGATGCCAAACGACGTGCGTCTCGCTCACGTCGCCCCGGCCCCCGGTGCGAATCGCCACGGTCGTGGGCTTGCGGCCCCCGGTTACGTAAACCACGCCCTGGTCGTCGGCGATCACCGCCGGCACCACGTAGTCGGGCACGCCCGCACACTCCCAGAGCTGCTCGCCCGTAGCCGGATCGAGCCCCAGGATCTTGCTGTGCATGCTGACCACCAACTCCTGTCCGCCGCCGGGCAGTTTGACCACCAGCGGCGTGCTCCACGAGTCCTTGATCCCCTCGAACTTCCACTTCTGCTCTCCGGTGGCCTTGTCCAGGGCCACAATCGAGCCGCTTTCGACGCTCGCGTTGATGATCACCGCGTCGTCGGTGAGGATGGGCGACGTTCCGGAACCCCAGCCGTGGATTCCCTCGCCGACCGAAGCGTGCCACAGCGATTTGCCCGACAGATCGTAGGCGTAGACCCCGGCACAGCCGAAAAACGCGTAAACGGCCTTGCCGTCGGTCACCGGCGAGGCGGAGGCATATCCGTGCAGGGGCATAAATCGCACGTACTCCTGATCGGTGGCCAGACCCGGTGTGACCTTCTCCCAGAGGATTTTGCCGTCGGCCCGGTTCACGCAGAGCAGGTGGTGCTTGAGATCGGCCATGTCGCCCGGTTCGTCTTCATCCAGCCCGTAACCGCTGTAGCAGGCCACGAAGATCTGATCGCCCAGCGTGATCGGGCTGGAGGCCCCGAAGCCGGGCATGGCCGTCTTCCAGGCGATGTTCTTGTCCGAACTCCACTCGGTCGGCACGCCGGTGTCTTCGGCGATGCCCGAGCCCCCGGGACCGCGAAATCGGGTCCAGTCGGCTCCACCCAACAGGGGCAGCGAAACGGCGAGAACCAGAAGACTCCAACGACACGCACTGGGGGGGAAGCAAATGCCAGCTTTCACGGTGGGACCTCATCGAATGGGCGGGAGGGTGGACAGCCAAAGAACCATGGCGCCGCGGTGCGGCACGCGGGTTGCCATGATACAGGACTCTCACACGGCTCGTCCAGTGCGGCAGCCTGGGAAGCTGGGAAGAAAGGCTGCGTCGGGATGAGGTTTGTTGTGGCGATTCAGGCGGTCTAGAAATGAGACCGCGGTCCGAAACCGCGAAGAAACACCACTCCCACCAAAATCACGCCGGCGAATGCTATGACCCAGTGTTGCAGGTCCATGTGATGGACAACCTGCGAGACCTCATAGCAGGTCCGGTAATAGGCCCGTGACATAACAGACCTCCAAGAAGAGAAAAGAGACGTGAACCAAGGGGAGACTTCCCCTATCTTAAGCTTACTACAGTTTTGGCCGACAATAATCGCTTTCTTGGCATTTGCGGCAACTGGCGGGCGACCCATGCACGGCTCATTTGGGTGGTGAATCGGCTCGTTTCCCGCAAAACACTCGACCGACGGCCACTTGCAGACCGATAGACAGGAGGTATAATTTAGGCCATCGCACGTGCGACGGGGACGTAGCTCAATTGGTTAGAGTCCCGGACTGTCGATCCGGTGGTTGGGGGTTCGAGTCCCCTCGTCCTCGCTTGCTAAGCCTTGCCGTACCCTCGGGTTGCGGCAAGGCTTTGTGCGTTTCTTGGGGGGTGGTTTGGGGCTGTGTTACCGATTTGTTACCACCTGTCACTTTGCGGTAGGCCTCCCAGAGTTGCGAAGCCGTTCGCTGGGCGTCGATTCCGACGTAGAATCTCAGCGTCGTGTCGAGACTCTGGTGTCGCATCAACTCCCGCAAGGCGGGGGGCATGACTCGGGCCGCCCATCGCGTGCCAAACGCCCGCCGGTAATCGTGGGCACTGGCCGTCTTCACTCGCCCAGTCCGTGGGCACTGGTGAACCAGCACGCCCGCCGCCCGGCCGATATCGGAAATCACCTTGCCGACGTGATGCGTTGTCAATCGGCCGCCCATGTCCCGCCGGGGCCGGGGGTCGAAAACAAAGCCCCGCGCGGAGCCGTGAACTGAGTCTCGCCACTTGAGGCGACGTAAGCCTGGCAGACAACGCAAGCCTGTGGGTTTACGTAACTTTCGGCGGCCCCCATGGGGGCCAATACACTCCTGCCGGGAGAAGAGAGAGGAACCAGAAACACGTAGTTGTCGCTAAAGAAAACAGGTAGTTGTCGTCGAACAAGTTCCATCGCCTCCCCGATTCTCAGGCCGCTATTGGCCACATTCCGGCCACATTCTGCCACTTACCTCACCCCGCATTTCCCATTTGACTCCTCAGACTTTAGCACGCGATTTGCGCCAGACTGACCCTTGAAACACAGAGGTGTGGACCATCAACCTGCCAAAGTGACAGGGAGACCCAATGTGGGATGCCAAGAAAGAAGACTTGCGCGTTGGTTTCGACAGCCGGTTGAAGCTGAAATTCTGCGGCAGCACGGTCACCAGTGATGCCGGACTCTTGGCTTTCCGCGAACTGGATGAAGCGTTTGGGCTCACCGAAATGGGCGAAGTTGTCCTGACGAATTCACGCTTGGGAACGAACAAGCGCTCGTGGACCTCGAACGTGAGGTGCTAGAGTGACTCCCGCTGATGCTTAAGAAGAGTCTCTTAATGCTCTGGCGGTTGAGCGGGTCTACAATAGAGATCCTGACCAGTGTGCCCCATTCCATGAACCGCTATTTGGTGCTCCCGATTCCTGATAACGCTAAATGATTGCCCATCAAAGACAATGACTACTGTGCCCATGCACGCGACAGCTTGTGGGTAGTTGGGATCACCGGACATCTGAGTGACTTTTCTTGAATGAAATCGTCCGGTGCGCGCGATGACGCCGGGGTGGAGTTCACTGTAGTTTCCGTGACAATGCCCCGTTAGCTGCGTGCAGTAAACATCGGTTCGTAATTGACGAAGTGGCTCGAAGGTCACTCTATCCAGAACTGTCGTCGAGTTCTTGGTCCTGTACCCTGATGAAACCAATGCAACACTTGGGTCGACCTCGGAAACAATCTCGACCCAGGTTCTGTCCCCCTTACTGCCGGGAATATGACCGCCGTGGTGGGGAACGGTCAGAATATCCGCTGACAAGTCTAGACCATAGGTGTCAAGAATGCGTGTCAATCCAACGCGGTCAATGTCACCTGTAATGAGTGCTGTAACCTTCCCCACTTCGAGTCTTAGGCACGCACTGGACCTATTCTGCAACCGGCTATTCCTAGACTTGGCGCGAACTGCCGGGACTAGTTCCTCGAATCTCGGGTAAACAAGGTCCAATCGAACTGACTCGGAGTCAGATGAGTATATCTCTTTCGGCTCAGGCGGCTCTGAATCGTCCAGGAAACCACAACCAAATCGTTCAATCGTTTCCTGTTGTTTTCTCCGCAAAGCGTAATCAAGGATGCTAATGTCCGAATTGGAGCCACGATCTATCGTCAAATAGATTGCCCGCAATCCCTCACGGCTGCGAAATTTCTCAAGGTTCAGGAAATGGATGGCCGAGGCGACATGATCGCGGTCGTTGTGGGTGGCGATATAGGCAAGTATGGTGTCGACGTTATGATAGAGGAACTCGGAAACAGTACGAAGAGCAAACAAGTCGCCACCGTCAATTACAATTGCTCTTTTTCCAGGGAACATTATTACCTGACATAGGCCGTGCCCAACGTCTATGGTATAGAGTGCCACAGCCATGCTCAAATCCTAGTTGGATCGCTTGGGCCATCTCCCCAGCGGAAGATCGTCGAGAGAGGGTACCGCATTTGCAGCGTCTCTCCAAACGTCGGAGTCATCTCGGAGCGAGGGCGACACTCGACAAGTGAGAAACTCAGGTCTACTATCATGGTGCCGTCTCAATTGCACTTCGACCGTCGCGCCAATTTCGCACTTGAGAATCTCGGCAGGCACTTCACGGAAGTCGAAAACCTCTTGTGTGCCACCCTGCCAGCCAAGAGTGACGCTCCGAAGGTCCCTTGAGACGAGGCTTCCGACGAGCGGGAGTGGTACTGGGTTCAATGCGCGATACTGCTCGAAGTCCACTATTTGCACAATGAAGTTCCACTCATCTTTGTCTTCAGGAGTCATCTCGTGCGGCGGTGTTCCAAGCAGTCGCTGAAAACGAGCATGAAGCGCACGTTCCACAAGGTCAACAGTCGGCTCTTGGCCTGGCACCAGCCTCTCAGCCATCTGGCGGAACACGTTCTCCGAGAGCGGCTGGTGAAGCGGGTAAACATGGCCGCCGCATTCGAGATGAGGGAGCGCCGTAGCCTGTAATGCGTCGTGCTCCGACTCGTATTCGCTGATCTCTGTCACGTACAAAGGAGTCGCTGAGGTTGCAGGCAACTGATTGAGAGCGAAGCCCTTCTGCGATCCCAAATTGGCCCACGCCTCGCCTGTCCACAGGTAGGTACTAACTTCCAGGACATTGAGCATTACAACCGAATCCGTCTTCTTTTGCCCGTGAGGTCGGCGAGCGTCATGTGGATCACCTATAATGTTGAGACTGGACTTCATAGGGCGTCCCAGCGCCGCACCTGGAAGCTTCTTCTTGTCGGTTGCCATGAGATCGCTCACTGTCTCTCCTCTGTGTCTCCCGTGCCCTCAAGGAGACTCCGTGCGGGTAGGCTGGCATCTTGCAGCGTCTTCTCAGCGCACACAAGGTCTTTACGCATTACTTTCAGACTTTCAAACAGCTTATCCAATGTGCGAACATCTAACTGACAGTAGAACTCCGTTTGCTCGTCAGTTGTGAGATTCAGAATCGCTACTGGTATCCACGCAAACGGTTTTGGCTCGTAAGTATCTGCTCGGTCTCTGAGTGGGTGGAAGTGGTGATCCACAACCATCCGAACATCACAACTGTAGCTGACGCGGGCTAGAGCAGGCATACCTCGGTCAACTGCTCTATGGCAGAGCCCATCTCGATTCTGGCGGTGCAGGGCAGGCAGCATCGCCTCCATGAAGTCGTAGACTGAAAACTCCGTGTCGCTCTTGCGTGTGCCGAGTGGAGCTATTGCCGCAAGGTCGTCCAGAACGACCTCAGGAGCATCCCCTATATCGTGGCACTGGCCAATGAACAGCAGAACTTTCCGCGAACGATCGAAGGTCTCGGCGGAGATGTTGTGCTCCCGAAGGAGTGCCTGCAACTTGGCCGCAATGGACTCTTTCTTGCGCGCGAGTGTTTCGCCTTGGCCAAGAAAATCAGCCAAGGCCCGCCGTTGCTCAGATGTCAAACTGCTAATTGCATCAATGTCTTCCAGAATATCCTTCTTTTCGAGGGATTTGCTGAGGAAGGTAGCTGACTTGAAACCCATTGTATCTCTCCGAAAAGAGGAACCAGAGTGTCTACAGGGCGACTGGATTTGAACCAGCGGCCTCTTCGTCCCGAACGCAATGGCTCGAAGCCACCAAAACCCGCAAAGTCAGACGTTTCAACGACTTATCAAAGGATAGTTCGAGCGAGAAGTGCAGTCAAGTGCCTGTTTCGCAAAGTTTTCTCTGCACAAACTCTGCACGGACGCGATGATTGGGATTGGACCATCTCGATCCCGCCCAACTTCCGGGTGCGCTTGTAGACACAACGCCTGCCTCTGGCCTGCACCAGACCGCTGAATCAGAAGCGTAGGCTTGGAACCACGGCTTCCCGCGACAGTTGAGACCGGGTCGAGGGGCTGAACCGATAGCCTACGGTCTGCATCACCTACCCACTTACTGGACACATTGAGGTGCATATCTACCTCTATAGAGTGTCATTTGGCGGAACGGAGGGGTAAATTGGTACATGGTGTCAGGAGCAGGGTTGAGTATTTGACGTGTTCCGCATAGCCTATCTGATACCTAGACTATATTGGCTGGGAGTCCATGCGGTCAAGTACGCCCGACTATCTTCAGAAAGGGCCGTTCGGCGAAAATGTCGAACGTCTTTCTTCTTGCTATATATAGACTTACGCCGCTCAATGTACGGTTCAAATTGACGCAATCGAACAACTCCCGTTTTACTACCAAGTTTGAACCTCGCCAGATTTCGACCAGGTTTGGCTGAAATCATAGGCCCCATCCCAAACGCAGTGCCGCGAACCGCCTGGGCGTTGGGGCACGGACCTACGGGCGGTATGAGCCTTCGGTGTTTCTTCTCCCGACTACTTAGCCACTCTGGGTTACACTCACTCGCCAACGCCGAATCCGCCGCCGCCGGGGGTTTCGATGAGAAGGATGTCGCCGGGGCCGGCGGTGAATTGCGTTCGGCCGGGCAGCGTCTCGACGGTGCCGTCGGCCCGGTAGAGCGTGTTGCACCCGGCAACGCCCGGTTGCCCGCCGGACAGGCCGAACGGCGGATACGTGCCGCGGCGCTGGGAGAGGATCGAGACTTCCAGGCTGCGGAGGAACTGTAAGCGGCGCACCACTCCATCACCGCCGCGATGGCGACCGGCGCCTCCGGAGCCGCGGCGGATGGCGAATTCCAACACGCGCACCGGGTAACGCCGCTCGATCACCTCCGGATCGGTCAGCCGGGTGTTGGTCATGTGGGTATGCACGGCATCGGCCCCGTCGGCCCCGGCGGTGGCGCCGCTGCCGCCGCAGATCGTTTCGTAGTAGCCGAACGTGGCGTCGCCGAACGTCAGGTTATTCATCGTCCCCTGGCTGGCCGCCGCGAGGTTCAACGCGCCCAGCAAGACGTCGACCACCCGCTGCGAGGTTTCGACGTTGCCGCCGACGACCGCCGCGCAATCCTCGGGCCGATCGCGGCGCGGCGGATTGAGCATACACTCGGGCAGCACCAGCCGAATCGGGGCAAGCATCCCCTGGTTCATCGGCACGTCTTCGTCGATGAGGCACCGCATGCAGTACATCACGGCCGCGGTGACGATCGCCCGATTGGCGTTCAGGTTGCCCGACACAACCGGCGCCGTGCCGGAGAAGTCGATCGTTGCCCGATCGCCGGCCACCGTCACCGTGGCGTCGATCGGCGAGCCGTCGTCCATCGAGTCGCCGAAGTGGTACACGCCGTCGGGCAGCGCGGCCAGTGCGACGCGCATCTTGCGCTCGGCGGCCGTTTGGATATGCCGCATGTACGCCTCGACCACGGGCAGCGAATAGCGGTCGAACAGTCGCTGCAAGTCGGCGGCGCCCTGGTTGTTGGCGGCCACCTGCGCGGCCAGATCGGCCAGATTGTCGTCGACGGCGCGGCTGGGATACGGGGCCGACTGGAGCAAATGGCGCAGCGCGTCGAACCGGGAACGGCCGCGGTCGATCAGCTTGAAATTGCCGATCAACACGCCCTCCTGGGCCAGATTCGTCGACAACGGGGGCATCGAACCGGGGACCGTGCCGCCGATTTCCGCGTGATGGGCCCGGCTGGCCGTGAACAACAGCAGCCGGCCCGTCGTTCGCTCATGGACCGGGCTGACGACCGTGACGTCGGGCAGATGGGCACCGCCCCGATACGGATCGTTGGTCACGAACACGTCGCCGGGCGCGATCCCCGGATTCTCGGCCGCGATCGTGCGAACCGTCTCGCTCATCGCCCCAAGATGGACGGGAATGTGCGGCGCGTTGACGACCAGCTCGCCGCGGGGCGTGAAAATCGCGCAACTGAAGTCGAGCCGCTCCTTCACGTTCACGCTGGCCGACGTATTGCGCAGCGTGATTCCCATCTGCTCGGCGATGCCGGCAAACTGGTTGTTGAAGATTTCCAGCATGACCGGATCGGCCTCGGTCGACGCCGTGACGGTCGAGGTTCCTTCCATGTCCGACAGCAGCAACTCACCCCGCGGCAGCACCTCGGCTTCCCAACCGGGGTCGATCACCGTGGTCGCCCGGGGTTCGCTGAGAATGGCCGGTCCGGTGATCCGGTCGCCGGGCCGCAACGACTGGCGGTCGAACACGGCCGTGCGATGTGGCGCGGCGTCGAACCACGCTTCCGTGGCGCGTTGTGATTCGGGCACCCGGGCGTGCGTTTCCCCGGGCTCGGTGGCCACGCACGCCGAACGGCCTACCACCTCGACCCTTGCGGCGACGATCTCCAGCGGGCGATCTTCGTGCGTGTATCCGTACAGTTTGCGATGTTCGGCCGCGTACGCCTCGGCAAATGTGCGGTCGGCGTCCGGCTCGGCGATGGTCAGATACGCGTCGAGCCCTTGGTAACGAAGGTCCAACGAGCGTCGCACTTCGATCCGCTGCGGCGGCACGCCTTCGTCGCCCACTTCGCGCCGCGGATCGATCGTCAGCCGGTCGAATGTTTTGGCCATCTCGGCAACGGCCCGCTGGCTGTACGGCCGGTAGATACCTTCGGCCGCATGGCGAACGACGTCGGCCAGCCCGATGCCGTAGGCGCTGAGGATGCCCGCATCGGGGTGGTTGAGCACCTGGCCGATGCCCAACTCCCGGGCGACGGCGCACGCATGTTGACCGGCGGCTCCGCCGAAGGCGACCAACACGTACCGGCGCGGATCGCATCCCTTGGCGATCGAGATCGAGCGGATCGCCTTGACCATGTTGGCATTGGCCACGCGAAGGAATCCGTCGGCCAACGCGTGCGGCTCGTATCGAGACCCGGTCGCCCGATCGACCGCATCGCACAAGTCGTGTAACCGTGTTTCAACCGCCTGTCGATCGAGCGGAAAAGGAAAATGGTCGGGGGGAATCTTGCCCTGGAACAGGTTCAGATCGGTCACGGCCAGCGGTCCGCCACGACCGTAACACGCGGGCCCGGGCTCGGCGCCGGCGCTGTCGGGCCCCACGGCCAGTTTCACGCCGTCGAAATGGCAGACCGATCCGCCGCCGGCCGCCACCGTCTCGATGGCCATCATCGGAGCCACGACGCGCACGCCGGCCTTTTCCGTTTCGTATTCCAACTCGTGGCGTCCGTCCCAGCGCGAGACGTCGGTGCTGGTGCCACCCATGTCGAACCCGATGGCTTGCTCGAACCCGGCGGCTCGGGCGACTTGGGCGAACCCGACCACGCCGCCGGCCGGTCCCGAGAGAATGCTGTCCTTGCCCACGAACCGCTCGGCCTCGACCAGCCCGCCGGCCGAAGTGAGAATCTGCAAACGGCCCGAACCGAGCGATTGCCGCAGCCGGGCCACGTACGCCCGCAACACGGGGTTCAAGTAGGCGTCCATTACCGTCGTGTCGCCCCGGGAAACGATCTTCACCAGCGGCGCGACTTGGTGCGAAAGGCTGATCTCCTCGAAGCCCACGCGACGAGCCGCCCGGGCGACAAGCTGCTCGTGCCCGCCATGGGCGTAGGCGTGTAACAGGCAGACGGCCAGCGACTCGATCCCCCGGTCGCGCAAGGCGGCCAATTGAGCCTCGATCACCTCGGGATCGGGCTCGGCCAGCACATCGCCCTCGGGCGTAATCCGCGCGTCGATTTCGACCACCGCGGCGTACAGGGGTTCGCGTTTGCAGACGGCCAGATCGAACAACCGCGGCCGGTCCTGGTAGCCGATCTCCAGGACGTCGCCCAGTCCACGGGTGGTGACCAGGGCCGTTCTTGCACCGCGGCGCGTAATCAGGGCGTTGGTCCCGCGGGTCGTACCCAGCCGCACGACCACCGGTGGGATCGGCTCGTCGGGCCGCAGCCGGAGCATGTAGCGAATGGCCAGAATCGGTGCCTCGAACCGGGTGTGCAACTCGTAGGCGGCGGCCTGTTGAAAAAGGGGACTGGCTCCGAGCGAGAGTCCCTCTTTCCCGACGAATGAGGTTGCTGGCGAGGTGCCTGTCCCCTTTTTCAACAGGCTGGCGGAGCCGAGTGATGGAACGGGCTGTTCCAGATGCAACGTCGCGGCCGCCCGATCGAACCGCGCCACGGTATTTTCGCCGATCGTGCCGCCCCGGCCATCGAGCCATCGCAGCGAGCACCCGTCCCAAAACCCGTCGGGATCAACGGCTCGTGCCGGATCGACCACGCGCGTGGGATCGGACCCCGGCGCGACGGTTCCCTTGGTCGCGCCGGAACTGAGCAGCTTGTGCCGCAGAAGCGAACCGTCATCGCGCCGCCCGATACAATCGGTGAAGGTGCCGCCGACGTCGATCCAGAATTGCATCGTCTTGAAGAGGGGGTCGGGGAAAGCACCGGGATAAACCGGCTCGGGATTGGGAATGAAAGAGTCCTACGGAGAAGACATAGCCAGTCACTCTGGCCTCGAACCGTACGCTGGTGATGGTAACATCGCGCGCGTGGCATCAGCAAGAGGAAACGACGATGAATTAGGTATGGTGTCGCCCGAACTCTGGAGGCGATTCGGCAGGCGGGGATTGCGGAGCGGGGCACGGATGCGTGACGGTGTTTTCGCCAACTCCCTCCGATATTTGCGCTCGACCGTAACTTTCTTGCGGGTTTGCGCAATTCTGGGGGTTTTCAGGGGGGGTTGCTTGCAATCGTCGCGGCCCCCGCTCAGACTTAATGTGTGTCTCCCGGCCTGGGCCGGGACCCGAACGGCTATGGCTTCCCTTTGACCGCCGACAGCCACCGGTGTTTTGCTTATCACCACAGAGATGAGGAGACCTATGATGAAGACGCAAGCGACTCTCGTGATGTTATTGGTGCTGGGCGTGACGTCCAGTCTGTTGGCCGATACGGTAACCGTTACGCGGACCGGCAGCGGCTACCAAGTGGGCACGATCTTCACGCAGACGACCGAGATCAGCGATTCCGCGTTCGTGGGCGGACCATTCGCCTTCAACATCACATCATACACCCCCACCTCCCCCGCGAAGTCGAACGGTGACTACCGGACTTTTGCCGCTAGCGAGACGGGGACGGGCACCCAAGACTGGGTCGTCGGCTTCTGCATCGACCTGAAGCAGTATATCGGTGGGACAGGCAATGTGTTTGAGGAAATCGATCTGGCGACCGCGCCCAAGCCGCACTCCACCACCCTTGACATGTTTCCCATGGGCGAGTCCAAGGCGAAAGCGGTCAGTGAGCTTTGGGGTCGAAACATCGCCAGCGCTTTGACCTCCAAGGGAAACGCGGTGGCGTTCCAGCTTGCAGTCTGGGAGATCGTCTACGAGGATTGGGGTGCCAGCAGCGATATCTGGGACGGCTTGTTCGACGCCAGTTGGAGTTCTAGCACCATTACCTTGCCAACGTGGAATGTGGATATCGGTGTCACTACGCCTGATAAGGGGGTCTTCTACGTGGATCCCGTGACCGAGCAAGCCGAAGTGACTCAGGCCAACCTTTATCTCAAAACAATCGACGGAAATCCGGACATGCGGGCCGACATTGTGGCCTGGTCGGCACCCTCGGGAGATGCGACGAGCGGGATCCAAGACCAGATCGTCGAAAGGATGCCGGGGACCTCGATCGAAGAAATTCCCGCTCCCTCCGCTCTCGTCGGGCTCATCAGCATGGGGCTCATGGGGTTGGTCATCGCCTGGCGACGAAGGCAACGACGTTCCTGAGCACGAGCAGACAACCCGGCAACCCGGTACTCCGCCATGACCGCCCTCTATCTAAGTCTGGCAGGCTTCGCGTTCGTGGGTATCGTCGCAGGTATCGCACGCTTTGGGACGGTCCTTTGTCCTCACTGCGGCCGCCGGGTGCTTCGCTGCTTTGTGGTTTGCACCGCGTGCGGCAGTTCGCTGGAGGTGGCTCCGCTCGGTGCTCGTTCGCGTCGTTGCCGTCCTTGATGTCGACATAACACTCGCCGTGGCATTCCCTGCAACTCCGGTCGTCATGCCCGCCAGTTGTGTAACGCCGATTCAGGGTTGGGTCTATGCCGCTCCCTCTGCAGACAGGGCATCGTCGACGTCTGGTTGTTTCGTCCGGCGGCATGAATCGGTCCTCGCCTAATTGGACAGCGCCAATTCGGAGAGATTACTCGTCGCAACATGTTGCGAGAAAAGACCTTATCCCCACCGGCCTTGTGCCGGTGGTTTATTGGTTTGACAACTACTCGCCAATGTTCCAATCCATACCCCGCCCCGTCCTCGCCGCCGCCGTAGGCGGCGGCGAGGACGGGGCGAAACACGCGGAACGGACCGGGCAGTGGTAGTTTCCAAACCAGCAAGCCACCGGCACAAGGCCGGTGGGGAAGAAGCCAAAGTGGCGCTGTCCAACTAGTCAATCGTGTAACTCAGCTCGTGTTCACCAACGCCCAAACGGAGGGCCACGTGGCCGGTCGCCGCATCCGGGGCGTAGGAGAAGTCGACGCTCACCGCCACCGGCTCGCCGGCTCGCACCGGGCGGGGTGTGAAGGGTAGGTACGTCTGAGACCAGTGTGTCTCCGGGCTGAAGGGGCCCGTGTCCAGCAGGACACTCGGGGAGAGTTCCGCTTCGAACCATACGCCAAAGCCGTTGAGCACACCGTCGCGGGCGGGGACAAACGCGAGTTGACCTTCGAACCAGACATCTTCAACGGAAGCGGTGAGGAGATCGAGTTCGAGTAATGCCTGACCAGGCGCCAGCACGGCCGGCGGTTCGATCCGGATCTGCGTCGTGCGTCCCTGCAACAGCTCGGCTTCTTGCAGGCTGCTGAAATCAAGATCGTCGATCGGCTGGCGCCAGAACCCGGGGCCTTCGGAGTCGTAGAGAATCGGATCGTCCAGCGGCGCGATCAGCACGCGAACCCCCGACGGCAGCATGCGGCCGGCCGGCGCCAGATTCTGATCGCGAGCATCCAGCACCGCGTGCAGCATGCCCTCGACGAAAGCGGCGCTGCCGAGCCACTCGCTAACGATCAGGTCGACCTTCTGATCCAACCGCACTTCATCCGCCCGGCCATGAATGACTTGAATCTGGTCCGACAGGCCGTTGGCTTGGACCAGATCGGCCGCGACCTCCGCGATATCGGTCGCATCGACCGCGTAGACCTTCCGTGCTCCGGCTTTGGCGGCGAACATCGCCAGGATGCCGGTGCCCGTTCCCACGTCGAGAACGACGTGGCCCGGTTGGACGACTTCGCGGATCGCGGCGGCAAAGGCGTTCGTGCGGGAACGATCGCTGACCATCCGCCGATGCAGTTCGATCTCACCGTACGGCTTCAAATAGTTGTCCACGAGTCGCCTCAACGGTCCAAGGATACCGGTATCTGAGTACAGGATTGTATGCTTAGTCAGTGGCACGCGTCAACCGGCCACGCCGAGGTGGGCCGGATCCCGAGGCTCGCGATGGATCAATCCACTGGGCGGTCACGATATTGGAAAAGCGATACAGGAGTCAGTACAGCCACCCTCCCTGCTCACTCATGGCGAATTCACGAAGAGAATATAACGCTCCGGGAAATCGGGGGCGCGCCTGCATTTTACACTTTGGAGCCAGGAGAAAAGGGGTCAAAGTGTAAAGTGCAACCTGACCCCGATCGTCCCAGAAAGGAAGGTTATTTGACACGCGGTGGCCCGGACGACTGCCGCCGATTTCCTCGCCCGGCCAGCGGATCAAACCGATTCAGGTGCCGGGATTTGGGCGGATTTACCGCTGTTTCTTGGCAGCGCTCGGCGTCCACGCTAAGATCGGGGGCGTTGTGTTCGATTAAGAGTGCTATCCGCTTGTGATTTCTATCTGGGAGGACATGGTATGAGAAACTTCGTCATTTGGTGCGTCGTGCTTCTGGTGATGGCGGGGACCGCTTTCAGCGATACGAAAGAGCCGCCGAAGAAACTTGCGGTCGACTTGGGCGGAGGAGTGGAGCTGGATCTCGTATTGATTCCTGCCGGCTCCTTCCTGATGGGCGACGACCGCGCAAAGCCTGTCCACAAAGTGCGGATCACCAAGCCGTTCTACCTGGGCAAGTACGAGGTGACACAGGAGCAGTGGGAAGCGGTGATGGGCAGCAACCCGAGCAACTTCAAGGGGGCGAAGAACCCGGTGGAGCAGGTTTCATGGGACAATTGCCAGCAGTTCCTTGTCAAGCTCAATGCGAAGTCAGGCGGGCAAGGGGGCAAGTTCGTATTGCCTACGGAGGCGCAGTGGGAATATGCCTGTCGAGCGGGGAGCACGGGCAAGTTTTGTTTTGGTGACGACGAGAAACAACTTGGCGAATATGCATGGTATGGCGAGAACTCGGGCAGCAAGACGCATCCTGTAGGTGAGAAGAAGCCGAACACTTTTGGGTTGCATGACATGCACGGGAACGTATGGGAGTGGTGCCATGATTGGTATGG
>JABMRP010000954.1 GCA_013202535.1 Planctomycetota bacterium | reverse complement strand
GCCAAGTTGGACTTCCACCGCCAGTTGCTCGCCGGCGAGTTACCCCAATCCATGGGCGGCGGCATCGGCCAGTCGCGTCTCTGCATGTTCTTCCTCCGCGCCTGCCACATCGGCGAAGTCGCCGTGGGAATCTGGCCGGAAGCGATGCAGCGGGAATGTGAAGAGGCGGGGGTGACGTTGTTGTAGCGTATAGTAGCCATCTCGCTCCGCGAGATGTAGCCTTTTTCGCGGGTGCCATGGGGAGGAATGCGATATGGACCGCAAAGAAGCACTCCGGCTATTGAAGGGCGGCAAAGAGGGAATCGCCGAGTGGAACCGCCGGTGCGAGAAGGGTGAGGGGATTCCTGTCCTGGACGGCATAGCACTCGACGGAGCCGACCTCTGGGGAGCCGACCTCGGCGGAGTCCATCTCAACGGAGCCACCCTCAGCGGCGCCGAGCTCTGCCTCGCCGACCTCAGCGAAGTTCATCTCAATGGAGCCGACCTCAGTGATGCCAACCTCGTCATCGCCAACCTCAGGTACGCCAACCTCATCGAGGCCAACCTCAGCAAAGCCGACCTCAGTGGAGCCAACCTCAGTGATGCCAACGTCAGCGCAGCTAGTCTTGCGCAGACGGTGTTCGGATGGACGATCGTGGGTAATGTTGACCTCTCCTCAGTCACGGGACTGGAGACAATCTGGCATATGGTGCCCTCCACTATCGGCGTGGACACACTCTTCCGTTCACAGGGCAAGATTCCAGACGAATTCCTCCGAGGCTGCGGTTTCCAGCCCTGGGAGATCTCCGCTGCCAAGCTGTACGACCCATCGCTTACGGGCGAGCCGTTGGACGACATCGTGCATAGAATCCATACCGAACGCCAGCGGGCGATCATTCTCGGCAGTGTGTTCATTTCGTACTCGCACACCGACGCGAAGTTCGCGGAGAAGCTGAGGAAGCGTTTGATGAAGGAAGGTGTCACCGCCTGGCTGGATCGGCATGACATGGTGGCCGGGCCCCTGCAAAGGCAGGTGGAACGTGCCATTCGCCTCAACGACGTCGTGTTGACGGTGCTCTCGAAGGATTCCGTCGAGAGCGACTGGGTCGAAAAGGAACTCCAGGACGCCCGCGACAAGGAGAAGAAGCAAGGCCGCGACGTGCTCTGTCCGGTTGCCCTGGACAATGCCTGGCAGGGGAAGATGGGAGACGTTCTCTGGCGGCAGGCGTTCAAGAACAACGTGCTGGACTTCTCGAAATGGAAGACGATAGCCTTTGACCGCCAGTTCCAGAAGTTATTGACCGGCCTGAAAACGTTCTACGGCCCGGCGTCACGCGCACAACCGAACGATTCGTAAACGACAGCGGCTACACGCCGACGTGGGGAATTCTGACAGCGACCATGGGTTACATGATCCACTAGCCACCAAAGCAGGGCGGGTCGAAGAAGGTGGTCGGAGCGAATGGGAGTGAGAAGGACTCCAACTCACATTGCCGCTCATCCAATATACGGCAAGGCAATTGCGCTCGGCTCCCAAGCCTGAATCAAGGCGATCCCAATGTGAGTGAACGAAAGGACAATTACCAGTAAAAGATGTTGGCTCTTGATTACGTTCAACAAGTTATTGCAGATGCTCTTATTCATGGAATCACCTTTATCCTTTCTGGATGACCCCAAAACAGGCTCCGGAACATGCTGCGCCCGTTGCCGGACGCAAGTGCCCTACCGCAATTTGCATTATACCACATAAGAGGGGCTTTGTCAAGCGACAAAAGGGGGTGCTGTTAATAAGAGCTCTGGGGGCTCATTGCTCGTTCCTCGCATCTCGACCCCAGGCACCCTCGACTCAGGCGGCAAGGCTCTTCAAAGGCTACATCTCGGCGGAGCGAGATGGCTACTATACACTACAGCGAACAAATCAACCCGCGGGCTTTGTCCCAGGTTTCTTCGTACTCTTGCTCGGGATCCGACTGCACGACGATGCCGCCGCCGACGGGGAACTGCCACCAGCCGCGCCCCGCGGTAATGGTGCGGATGAGGATGTTCAGGTCGAGTGAACCGTCGAGCCCTAAATACCCCATCGAGCCGCAGTAGGCGCCTCGGGCGGTGGGCTCCAACTCGGCGATGATCTCCATCGCGCGAACCTTCGGCGCCCCGGTGATCGACCCGCCGGGAAACGACGCCCGGAGTAAGTCGATCGGCCCGCGACCTTCGCCCAGCGTGCCGCAAACGGCCGAGACCAGATGTTGCACGTATTGGTACGTTTCCACCTCACAGAGTTGGCTGACGTGGACGCTCTCGGGCAGACAGACTCGGGAAAGATCGTTTCGCAGGAGGTCGACGATCATCACGTTTTCGGCCCGATCTTTCTCGCTGGCTAAGAGTTCGTTACGGGTCGTCGCGTCGTCAGCGTGCCCCGCCGAGCGGGGACGGGTGCCTTTGATCGGACGCGTCTCCACCTGGCGATCAACGACGCGAAGGAATCGCTCGGGCGACGCGCTGACGATCTGAAACGGGCCCGTGTCGAAATACCCGGCAAAAGGGGCCGCGTTTCGTTGCCGCAATCGTCGGTAAAGCGACACCGAATCGTCGCGCGCCCGACAGAGCAATCGCTGGGCCAGATTCACCTGAAACGCATCGCCGGCCGTGATGTACGCGATGACCCGCCGGATCGCCTTGAGGTAACCGTGCGGCGAGAAATTGCTGGTGAGATCGTCGCCGCCGCGTGCAACATCGACGGCATACTGCCTGGCGAGATTCTCGGGGGGAATGTCGGGAAGCTTCCTTCGCGGGAGTTGCTCGCCGAGCGGTTCCACGGGTTCGTCCAGCAGACGACGAACTTCTTCCATCCGCCGCACGGCACGCTTGTGTCGCCGCGCGGGTTCGATCTCGGGGAATCCTTGCGAGACGATCCACGCCCGGCGGTCAACGTGGTCGAAGGCAACCACCACGTCGTAGAACCCGACGGCCATCGCCGGCACGCCGAACTCGTCGACCCGGGGCCGGGGGAGCCGCTCCAAATCGCGTCCCAGATCGTAAGCGAAGAACCCTGCCGCACCGCCTTGAAACGGCGGCAGACCGGCAACGGTCGACGTCTGCCAGGTGGCCATCCGTCCGGCCAGTTCCCCCAGACTGTCGCCCGAGTCGGGAGCCAGCTCGATGTACTCCCACGGATCGGCCGCGATGAACGAATAGCGTCCCAACACGGGATCGCGCATCGCGCTATCGAGAAAAAGGCAATGCGCCCGGCGGGAGAGCCGGAGGAAAACTTCCTCGACATCCGGCACGGGCTCAAGCGGACAGACCACGGGCTCTGGCGCCGAACGGCTCACTCGCTGGTTTCCTCGTTTGGCGTGTCGACGGCTGGCGGTTCGGCAGGCAGAGTGACCTCGGGTGGAACGCCTACGGAGTGTGCGCCTTCGGGCGATTCGATGACCTCGGTTTCGCCGACGGCGGGTAGGTCGCACGCTCCGCACGACGGCGTCTCGGTTCCTTCCGCCTCCGCTTTGAGCCTGGCCTGGATGGCCAACCGTGCCGCGCGGCGTTCGCGTCGCGAGGGTTCGGCCACGGTGAGCATTCCCCAGTCGAGCGCTTCGTCCTGGCGGTAGTTCTTCCCCAAAGTCAGCGCGGTGGTGGCCTTCGACATCTCGTAGCCCAGGTAGAAGGCGTAACGGAGGTCCATCGGTTTGCGTAACAGGGGCTGGAGCTGCTCGAATAAGTCGTAAGCGTCGGTGCCGGCCAGATGCTCTTTGTATGCAAGCAGATGTAGACGGCCCCCTTCGGCAAAGAGACGCGGCGACGGATCGCTGAGCACGCCCTGCAACTGCATCAGGCCCTCGGGGCCGTGTTCCAACAGCTTCGAGTCGCGTAACATCACCAAACCCGGCTCCAGATTCCGCGGCAGGACATGGTGCTTGAAGGCATGATAGACCATCTGCCGGGCAAGTTCGCATTCGGCGACGGCGCTGCGGTTGGAATTGGTTTCCTGCGTCGTCAGCACGCTGTCGATGCCCATCTCCTGGCAGAAACCGAGCAAAATCGTATGGATGCCGGCCGAATCGGCGTCGATCAACTCGGTGACGTTGCTCACGCGCATGAGCATCTTGGCCTCGGGCCACTGCCATCGGGCGGCCAGAAACCGGCCGATGCTCTCGCTGAACCCGAACCCGATCGGATCGAGCACCGGATCCAGCCGCCAGGGGATGCCCGCGGCGTCCAATTCGGCGGTCGTCTCTTCCACGCCCTGTAGCGTACCGGGAAAGTCGGAGGTGACGACGACTTCGCAACCCCAATGCGGCGCGTGCTGCCGGTTGGCTTCGTTGACCGAGAAGACCAGTTCGGCACCCTTGTGAACGGCTGCCTCAATTTCCACCGGCTGGTCGCTCTCGATGGCCACGCGGTGCCCTTCATCACACAGCGCGTGGACCACGTCGGACAGCCCGGTCCACGGCTCGCCGGCCCCGCAGCCCAAAACGATCACGTTGGCTCCGTCGAGGTCGAGTTGTCGAGCCCGATCGAGTAACTGCTCGACCGGCAGTTGGGGGGCGTTCCTAATCTCGGCCAGGATCTCGACGTCGTAGTCGCCGTAGCCGTCGCGGGCCGACATTTGCCCGAAGTAGTCGGGCAACTCGCGCAAGTCGCGCGGCCCTCGTTCGACTTCCAATCCCGAGGCTTCTCTGATGAGGTCCAAGTCGCCGCCGCAGTAGCCGGGCACCATGACCCGCGTCGCGTCGGCGGGAACTTCGATTCGCCGGGCGACCCACTTGGATGTCATCAGCGCGGCGATCGTGATGTCCAGCACGCCGATCGAGTAGTCGAACCCGGCCGACGGGGCCAGTTGGTGGACCACCTGACGCAGCGCCCCTTCGGCAAAGCGGCCGGTGACAAAATGAATGTGATCTTGAGGCATGGCGGAATGTCCGGGTTGTGGGAACCCCACTTCGTCGACCAGGGGTATTCAGGTCATTCATTATCCAGGCAGGCGCAATCCTCCGTTGAGGCAGACCATCTGGCCGTTGACAAACCGGGCGTCGGGCGACACCAGGAACCGGGCCAGGCGGGCGACTTCTTCCGGAGTGCCCCAACGTCCCGCCAAACTCTCCGCCACGGCCCGTTGCTGCCACGCTTCGGAGGCCTCCCGGCCCCAGGCCGTTCGGATCCAGCCCGGTGCCAGACAGTTGACTCGCACTTCCGGAGCCAACGACTGGGCCAGACTTCGGGAAAAGGCGGTCACGGCACCCTTGGCGGCGGCGAACAGTTCTCCTCCGTCGCCGGCCATTCCTCGCTCGACCCCGTCCCAACCCATGTTGAGAATGGTGCCCGAGCCGGCGGCCTTCATTCTACGCCCCGCCAGTCGCGAGAGGTAGATGGTCGCCGTCACGTCGACCCGCCAGAGCGTCTCGAGCCGTTGGGAGAATGGCGATTGGGCCGCGCCGGCGGTGAGAATATCGGCTCCGGCGTTGTTGATCCAGATATCGACGCCGTCGCGCCACTGCCAGGCGCGGGCGACCATCGGCTCGTACACGCTCGGGTCGGCCAGATCGGCGATCAGCACCTCGGCGTGCCCCCCCCGCTGGCGTATCTTCGTGGCGACCTCTTCGGCCGCCTCACATCGCCGGCCATGAACGATCACCGCAGCGCCGGCCTCGGCCAGTTCCGTCGCAATGGCACGGCCTATCCCCCCCGACGAACCAGTCACGACCGCCGTCAGGCCTTCCAATTGCGTCGAACCGCTCGATTCCATTTGGAAAAACCCCGGGAGAGCCCATGAGACGACGTTCCAAGCCCTTGGTTGTATCGGGGGATCGCCATGGGAGCAAGAATGCCCCAAAGACAGGGGGGCCGCTCAATGAAGGCCATTGGGTCGTTCAGCGTCTGCCCGACGACAGCCAAACGGTCCGTCGTCTTTGTCAGGGCAGGTCGTGACCTAACTGGCTTTGGCTAATGGCCGAACGAGAAGTTCACGCTTGCGGCCGGCTTGTGTGGGCGGTGATGGATCACGCGGGGGCGGGGATAATACATCGGTCGGTGGTAGCAGTGTTCCGTGACGATGATCGGCGGCGGGGCCGTTTCGTGGATGATCACGGTCCGTGGTGCCGGCGCGGAGGCCATCGTTGCCCGCGGGCGGGGGGGCTCTTGCATCGCCTGAGTGATGCGATTGCTGACCCCCGATTGCTGCAAGTAGATGAGATCGTTCGGTTGCAAGGGCGATTTGACGCCGTGGGCGCGAATGTGGGTGATGATCACGTTTTCGTCGACCCCGGCCTGCACCATCGAGACCACGTCCTGGTTGCTGACGGCCCCGGCACGGACCTGCCGGCCGTATTGCTCCTGCAACATGCGGCGGTTATTGGCTTCGCTTTTGTCGATCTCATCGCCGATCACTGCTCCGGTCAAGGCACCGCCAAGGGCTCCGATCGCCACCCCGGCTCCCGTGTTGCCAAGCTGCTTGCCCACGATCCCACCGACCAGCGCGCCACCCGCTCCTCCGAGCAATGCCCCCCGATCGGCGCGGGACGATGATTGGCAACCACCGGTCGCGAGCAAGAGGGTAAGCGACAACAGGACGCCAAATTCGCATCGCAAGCGCATAACGATACTCCCGGAATCAACAGGCACGATAATCCAATAGGGTTATCGGCCACCGCGGACGGGGAAATAAGTTGAAGATTATTTCCGCCCATGGCGGTGCGTGTCAAGAGAATCCGGGGGGAATACGTGGAATGCGCAGTCTATTTTCCTGCCGACACCGTCGCCATGGAGTTGCCCATGCCCAGAATACACATCGCGGCGACCATCACGGCGATTCCGGTCAGCATCCATTTGACGCTCTTGCGGTCGGCGCCCTTCCACTCGCCGGTGAGGAAGCCATGGGCGTTGCCGACCAGGAGGGTACACGACATGAAGGCGGCCCAGCCTACCGAGACGCCGAGATCACCCAGCGCCGTGGCTCCCCGGACATAGAAGAAGATGGCCCCGTTGTGTAGCAGGGACATGAGCAGTGCCAGCGACAGAACACGTACGACACCCGGCTTGGCGAAGTCTTTCCAGGTGGCGTTCTTCCAGAGCAAAAAGCCACAGTACAAGCAGGCGGAGAAGAAGCCCCCGCCGAGCACGAGGACCAGAACCGGCATCGTTGAGGCCGAAGGGGAGTTTCCATAGTTATGTATCGATATATCCTGTACGTCTTTACCGTAGCCGACCGCCACGGCGAAGCAGGCACACAGAAACCCCGAAAGCAACGCGACGCATATGCCTTTGGTCATTCGGCTTTGCTTGGTTGCCGGGTTGGCCACTTCGTCGGCGGTCTCATCGCCCTGGATGCTCCGCGCTTTGAGAATTCCCGAGTATCCGCAGAAAACCACGCCGACCACACAGGTCGCGATTCCCGCCAGCAGCACGAATCCCTTGGTGGTAACCAGCACGTCGCGATGTTGCAGCAGCAAGGGCATCAAAGAGCCGAACCCGGTTTGCACTCCAGAGTTGATCGCGTAAGCCAAGGCCAGCCCGATCATGGCAAAGCTCATGCCGTAGGTCATCGAGCCCCAACCCCAAAGGAACCCGAACAGGATGGGCAGGATAATCGCGTTGTGTCCGATGGCCGGTCTGGGCTGGATCTTCGTTTCTGGCTGGGCGTCCTCGGCTGTCTCCGTGTTGGCTTCAGCATCCACGGCGACTTCCACCTTCACCAGGATATCGTCTCCCGACCAAGCGGCCCGCCAAGTCGCATCCAGGTCGCTGGCGAACATGGGGGCAAATACCAGCGGCACGACGAGCGTGACCAACAAGAAGAACGGTCCCCACAGGCATTCCCAGGGAAAATCCTGGGCGAACTTGCTCGGCAGGCCGAACGATCCGCCGCAGAGCGCTCCGAGAAGTACATACAGCCCGCCCGTGAGTAAGCCTTCATCCATCGTTCTTTCGCCTTGTTTGGGGAATAACGTGTGGGAACATTACCTTGTGGTGCCCCAATCTAGCCGGTTTGCCCGGGCCCTGCAACTATTGGCTCCGCACCTCGATCGGGCCGAACCGGCTCCGCGTGGTGATAGCCGAGTAGCCATAGTAGCGGATCGCTTTGATCGACCGGGTCAGTTTCTTCGTCACTTTCTGGTCGCCGATGGTCATTTCCACGGTCGACGCCGACGGATCGACACGGACGGCCAGATCATAAGTTTGCCCCGAGCCCACCGGCATGGTCAGTTTGGCCGAGTCGTCCGAGGGATAGGCACCCTCGTAGATGGCCGCATACCCCCCGCCGACGAACAGCCCGCATTTGACCAATTGCTTGTCGGTCGGGCCATCGCCGAACGCGAGAAATCCGTTGGCCGGGAAACTGGTCGACGGCTGCATCCGGCAGCGGAAAGTCACCGGACCGGTGATCGGCCGATCGGTTTCGATCAGGGCAAGACCCGTGGCATTGGAAGCGACCGTGTAGCCGTCGTCCACTTGTTTCAGGCCGACCTGCCAGAGGACGTCGAAGCCGGGGAACTCGTCGGTCGGGTCCATCACCACCGACTTGCGTGGTGCCGGCTGCTTGCCCGGGTTCGGATTGACCACGGGCATCTTGGCATCGACCCGCTTGCGCCATGCCAGCAACATGCCATGCAACTGCTGGGCCTTCTCGGGCATTTTCTCGGCCAGATCGTTTTGCTCACCGAGATCTTCCTTGAGGTTGTAGAGTTCGAGGTGCCCGTCCTCGAAGAACTCGATGAGCTTAAAATCGCCGACGCGCACCGCGCCGCTGGGCGTGCCGCCTTGCGGGCTGTAATGGGGATAGTGCCAGTAGATGGCCTCGCGATCCAGCGTACCCCGTTGCTCCAGCAGAGGAACGATGCTCATGCCGTCGGTCGACGCGTTGTGCTTGGGGTCGCCCTGGGTGCCGGCCAGTTCGAGAAACGTGGGATAGAAATCGACGCTGGTGACCGGCACGTCGCAAACGCTGGCCGCGGCAATGCGGCCGGGCAGACGCACCAGGAGCGGTTCGCGGTGTCCGCCTTCGTAGCTGTAGCCCTTGCCGGCGCGCAGCGGCCAGTTCGAGGTAACCCGATGGTAGCCGCCGTTGTCGGAGAAGAAGACGACGAGCGTGTGGTCCGCCAGTTCGAGCCGGTCGAGCACGTCGAGAATTCGGCCGACGTTTTCATCAAGGCTATGGAGCATGGCCGCATAGGTGGCGTTGGTGTTGCGCTGGCCCGGCTTCATCCGCTCGGTATATTGCCGCACCAGTTCCTTCTTCCCCTGGATGGGCGTATGCACCGAATGAAACGCCTGGTAGAGGAAGAACGGCTTGTCCTTGTTCTCTTCGATAAACCGCACGCCCTCTTCGCCGAGCCGGTCGGTCAGGTAATCGCCCTTGGCGGCGCCGGGCAGGGCATCTGGTTGGGTAG
>JABMRP010000953.1 GCA_013202535.1 Planctomycetota bacterium | reverse complement strand
GGACCGGAACCTCCGCCTTCCGGATCGCCTCCCCAAGAGCGAGCATCGCCCGATTCTCCGACTCGAACATCACCGGCGAAACGTAGATCACCCCCACCGAGAAACGTTCCAGCAGGTCGGGCAGCATGTTGTAGTGGTCGGCATCGGCGTGGGAGAGGACCACGGCGTCCAGATGCGTGATCCCCCGCGACCAGAGCGACCCGGCGACCGACCGGGCCCCATACTCCGGGGAAGAGAGTTGTCCGGCGTCGTACAGCATGTTCTGTCCCGACGGCAACTGAAGGAGCGTCGCGCACCCGTGACCGACCGAAAAGACCGTCGCCTCCAGGCGGCCCGCCTGGCTTCGCACCGCCGAAGGGGCAAGCCCAACCGCTATCCAGCCCGCCAACAGCGCCAGACACCACCGGCGGGGCGGCCGGACGGACGGAAACGCGGCCAACACTGCCAGTCCCCCGTAAAACCCCACGAGCCACCAATCCGCCGGGCCCGGCACCCAAAAGTGACTCGCCGGCAAGTCGCGTGCGGTTTGGACGCACGATTCCAACAGCCAAAGCGATCCGTCGCAGCACCATCCGAACACGGCAGCAAGCGGCGGCAGAAGCCATCCCAGCAGGAGCACCGCAAAGCCACTCACCAGGGCAATCGCCATAGGGAACCACAGGATCGTGTTAAGCGGCACGGCCACCGGCGCGAGCACGTGGAACCGGGCCATCACCAAAGGGAGCGTCAACAGCCAGATCCACGCGCTGACGAGCGCCAAGCCGCGGACGGCCCGCCAGAGCATCCGCAGCACTTGCGACGGCCAAGGTAAGTTTGCCAACAACAGGCGGTCGAGAACTTCCCCTTGACTTGTCGAGCCAAACCAACTCGGGGCAAACCACATCAGCCCGGCCACGGCGATGAACGACAAGTGAACCCCGGTGCTGAACAAATCGGCCGGATTGAGCGAGAGCACCACCAGCGCCGCGGCAGCCAGCGAGTTGAACGCCAGCCGCGGGCGGCCGAGATAGATCGACACGCACATGACAAGCACCAGGATCGTCGCCCGAATTGCCGGGGGTCGGGCGTCGGTCAGCAGGGTGTACAGCACCGTCGCCGCCGCCACGATCAGCACGGCCCGGCTCCGTTGCACCAGCGCCAGGCGCAGCACGAAAAACAGCATTCCGGCCACGATCCCGACGTGCAAGCCCGAGATCGCCAGCAAGTGGACTGTGCCCGTTTCCATGAACGCTTCGATCCGGTCGCTTTCGATTTCCTCCCGGGCGCCCAGCAGCACGGTGGCGGCCAGCCCGGCGGGACGCTCGTCGAGATACCTCCACAGAATCCGGCGTCCGCGCGTCCGCAGGTTCTCGATCCAACGCCTTGGGCTCAGCGTGTGTTGGCGGCCGACCACGGCGACACAGTCGGGATACCCGCTTCGCAGTTGGCTCAGCCGCCGGTCGGCACGGTGGAAGTGGGCTTGGTTGAAGTCGGCCGGGTTGTGGGGTAAACGGGGGGCCGACAATTGCCCGAAGATCTCCAGCCGGTCGCCCGCGTGAATGCCCAGCAGGTGACCGTCGGCCGAGAGCCTGGCCCGGCCCGAAGCGGGCAGCCAGCGGTCGCGGTCGCGGATGCCGGTCACCCGAACTTCGACCCGTGTGCGGTCCACCGGGGGAATGATCCGCATCGGATCCGGTTTCGGGGCCGGCAGTCGTCGCGGCCGGGTGAGTGCGATCGCCTCGACGCAAGCGGGCTCAACCTCTGCTTGGGTGTAGCACCCGAGGTCGTCGCGGCCGAACAGGTTCCACCGCATGTGGTGCCACAGGCCGCCGCACGCGGCCACCGAGAGCAAGAGGACCGCGCCGGCGGTCCGATCCCGGGCCCGTCGCCACAAGGCAAGCCACGCGATCCATCCGGCACCGGCCGTCGTCGACCACACGGCCACCGGCAGCCCCCACGCCCGGTCCGCCACGATGCCCGCCGACACGGCCGCCAACACGATCACCAGCGGCTGGTATCTCACCGCCTGCGGGCGCCCATTCACGGCTTGGGTCGAGGCTTCCGGCATGCCCAACATTCTCGGCTGCCGGCGGGCTTTCCACAAGCCGCGCGCCCGGCGAACCGGGCTTCGTCGGGGCAGTCTTGTCCACCGATGGCGCGAAGCGGTTTCGCGGGGGAACGGGCCATTTGTTGCGGCCCGCCGAGGGAGCGCCTATGATAACGACTGGCGTTCTCGCCCGCCGACGTCCCCGGTTGCCCGCTCAAGTTTCCCCCGGGCGAACGCGGCGTGGTCGGCGTGGAGTCCGGTGGAAATGCTCCAGGAATCGCGAGGGTCGGTGCCATGATGAAGACAATCGAGCGGTGTTTCTCAGTTCTCCTCGCCTTGGCCGTCGTCTTCTTGAGCGGGCCGGCGGCGCGGGCCGGCGAGGCGAAGACCTATCCGGCAATCGGCCAGATCGAGCGCGTCGATCCCCGTTTCGACGCGATCGTCCCGCCCGGCGCGGTCCTGGAGAAGCTGGCTGAAGGGTTCGAGTGGACGGAAGGGCCGGTCTGGGTCCGCGACGGCGGCCATCTCCTCTTTTCCGACATCCCCAGAAACTCCGTGATGAAGTGGAAAGAAGGCGAAGGGATCACCCTGTTCATGAAGCCGAGCGGCTACACCGGCGGGGCGCCGCGGGGAGGCGAGCCGGGCTCGAACGGCCTGTTGTTGGATTCCTCGGGCCGGCTCATCCTCTGCCAGCACGGCGACCGTCGCGTCGCCCGCCTGGACACCGACGGACTCTGGACCCCGCTGGCCGACCGCTACCGGGGCAAGCGGCTGAACAGCCCCAACGACGCCGTCTTCAAATCCAACGGCGATCTCTACTTCACCGATCCGCCTTACGGACTCGAAGGCGAGGAGCAAAAGACCCTGGGCGAGCTGGGCTTCTGCGGCGTGTATCGCCTCTCAACCAACAACCGGCTGACACTCTTGACCGACCAGATGACGCGGCCCAACGGCATCGCCTTCTCGCCCGACGAAAAGACGCTCTACGTCGCCCAGTCGGACCCCAAGCAGGCGATCTGGAGGGCCTTCGACGTGGCCGACGACGGGCTCATCACCAACGGCCGGGTCTTCTTCGACGCCACCGAGTGGGTCGGCAAGCTCAAGGGCCTCCCCGATGGGATGGCGGTCGACCAGTCGGGCAACCTCTTCGCCACGGGGCCGGGCGGCGTGAACGTTTTTGCCCCCGACGGCACGCTCCTCGGACGCATCAACTCCGGCGAAGCGACGGCCAATTGCACCTTCGGCGACGACGGATCGGTCCTCTACGTCACCGCCGACATGTACCTCTGCCG
>JABMRP010000952.1 GCA_013202535.1 Planctomycetota bacterium | reverse complement strand
GATGCCCGAGGTCTCCAACACGCTGGCCACCCCCGACCAGGACTCAAGGATTTCCGGCGATTGCGCGGTGGCGTTTCCATCGCGGGCTTCGCGCATGAAGGCGGTCAGCGCGAAGACGTCGCAGAGCAGGTGATTGGTGAACGACAGCGTATTCATCCCCCGGGCGAGCACGACGCCGCCGGAGTGGGCCGCGGCGTCGGCTGCGTTCTGCATCCGCACCTTCCCGTCGACACGGCGACCGGCATTCATCACCATCCCCAGCAGCATCGTCAGCAGCAACACGGCAAATACCGAGATGATGCTGATCGTGCCTTGCTCGTCGCGGTGCAGACGGCCGGGAAATCTACCGACTGCCACAACCACACGGCGGCGGATCGCCCGCGGGTTCGACTGGAACACCTCGAAAATCCCCATGAACAAAAGAGAGCACCGGCTTCTGGCCTTCGTTGCCCAGAGTGATCGATGCGGTAATCGGATAGACGTGTACTTTTGCCTTTTCGTCGCGCCGGATATTCGGGGCCACGGTGTCGACTCCGGTGTAGCCGCCGGACCCGGCGTACGACGAGCCGGACGCGGATCGGGATTCGTCGCGGGCCAGAAAACGCCCTGGCCCCGGCAACAGGGCCAGATCGTGCGTCACCGTGACCGTGATTGGATCCTGCCATCCCACTTCGTTTTCTCGAAACTCCTCCCGATCGTCCGGCAGATCCCACATCCGCAGCCAGGGTTCGTCGCTCTTGTGCAGAAAACGTATGCCCACGTGTGTGTGGCCGCTGCTGTAGGCCAGTTTGTTCTCCAGACGGCGGTGAATGGCCCCCAGGTGGCGGTCATCCTCGGGATCCAGAAGTCCGCCCGAGGCTACGGTGGCGTACGCCCGTTTGAAAATCTCCGCCGCGGTGGCTTCTTCAGCCGGAACCTCCAGCCCCAGATCGCGGGACGGGCAAATCGGTACGCACGCCAGCATGGCCGCCGCACGGATGCGGGCGAATTTTGGGCTGGTTCCATCCCGGTCGACGATCTCGAACGGGACGCCCTCGTCGTCGGCCCAAAAATCCAAATCGTCCGGATCCAGCGCCTCGTCGAAGTCGGCCAACCGGCGCTCGCCGATACAATTCTCCAACTCTTCGCGCTGGCCGACGACACGGGCGGGAATCCAGACAATCGCGCTGCGGGCCGCCGCAAAGGCCGCGTAGTGAACCACCACCGTGGCGATCATCAGTTGGCTCACCTGAACGATGAACATCATGATCATCATGAACAACGGCAGCGTGAGCACGAAGCTCAGAGATTGCACGGCCCCCTGTTGATCGCCGTGCAACTGTCTCAGGCGGCGCCACCGGGGTCGGTGGCCACCCAGCCGGACCAAGAGCACCGCGCAGGCCAGCGCCGCGATCAGAATCGCCAACCACGGAATGCAGGCCACGATCACCGATCGAATCATAGCGGGGCCTCTCCTGGGGGCGGAAACGAAGTTATTCGCTAAAATATCGGGATCAGATGGAAACGAACGATGATGACCGCGAGCAGTGCGTTGGGGGCCAGATGCAGCGGCGTCTGCAATTGTTCGTGCTCCTCCTCGGAGAGCGGGCTCCAACGCCCCAACTTCAACGTCCACATCGTCTGTCGAAACACACGCACCACCAATTGCCAGGGGCCGACTCGCCAGACCAGCACGATCAGCCCCATGCAGGCGCCCAACACAAAGGTCCACAGAACGGCTTCGATTCCGTCGTAAACGCCCAGGAAAGCGCCGACCATGGCCAGAAGCTTGACGTCGCCGCCTCCCGTTCCGGAAAAGAACACGTAACACGCCAGCATCAGGGTGCCGCAGGCCAACAGTCCCCAAATGCTTCCCACGAGTCCCACGGGGTCGCGTGGGCCAAATACCCAACCGCCGATCTCGGCCGTCAGGGCGGGGTAATCGCCCAGCACGCCCAACAACAGAGCCGCCACCATGCCCGAGTAGGTCGTCCTATTGTAGATCTTGCGCCGCGACAAGTCGGTTGCCGTGGCCACGGCCAACAGTGCCAGCAGCAGGAGCGTGACGATCATGTTCCCTACTGCGGCGGCTCGGCCGCTTTGTCGGCTTCGCCTTCCAGGTCGGTCATGCCTTCGTCGAAGAGTTCCTTGATTCGGGGCCAGCCATACTTAATCAGGAAGATCAAGATCGGGATGACGATGGCACCGATAATCAAGATCGTTTCCAGGCTGAGCGCCCCGTCTTCGTCCTCATGCACCTTCCGCAGAAGGCCCAGCAACGTTGGTTTTCGAGCCATGACGGCAATTCTCCCAATACGGCCTATTCCCCAGTCCCCAGTCCTCACATAAACGGCCAATCGATCAACGCACACACCATCTCGTACGCCAACTGCATCATCCGCGGCGCGACGCGGAAAATGAACAAAATCAGCGGCAAGACGATCCCCAGGATCAGCACGTAGTCGATCGACGCCACGCCCCGCCGCGCGGGCAGGCGATTTTTTGGCCCCCTCAATCGTTCCGTGTTTCGGCCACCCATGACGACTATCATAGCAGATCCTCGCCAATGTGCCCAGCGACGAACGGCTCGCCGGCGCGGTCGAGAATAGCCCCGTCGTAATTGACACTCGCGTGCACGCCCCTGTTGTGCATGGCCCTGTTGCGAATGACTCTACCGAGGGGGTCACGCCGTCCACAGGGCTTGCGAATGCCGAACTCGGTCCTGGAGCCCCTGCTCCCGCACCTCTGGGGCAAACGTCGGTTTCTGGCCCGTTGCCTCCAATTCGGCCAAGATCCGCCCGCTCGGGCCCTTGCCGCGAAGTCGCGAGACAAACAGGTCGCGCCACTGGTACTGGTTCTTCTCTTCGTCCAATCCGAACGTTTCCGTGATCCGCGTGATTTTTCGCGAGCCGTCTTCGGTAAAACGGGCAATCTGCACAACTAAGTGAATCGCCGAGGCCACCTGCGCCCGTGCCACGTAGATGGGAATCTCCACATCGGACATCAGCGAGAGGGTTTCCAGCCGCACCAGGGCATCGCGTGGCGAGTTGGCATGAACCGTCGACAGGCTTCCCGAGTGCCCGCTGATCATCGATTGGACCAGATCCAGCGCTTCGCCGGAGCGCACCTCGCCGACGATGATTCGGTCGGGGCGCATTCGCAACGAGGTGATGAACAGTTGGCGAACGCTCATCCCGCCGCGACCCTGGTCATCGGCCGGCCGGGCTTCCAGGTAAAGGCAATGATCCTGGAGCAGTTTCAATTCCGACGTATCCTCGATCACCACGATCCGTTCTTCCTCGGGGATGGCCCGCGAAATGGCGTTGAGCAGGGTCGTCTTTCCCGTGCCGGTGCCTCCGGAGATGATGATGTTTTTCCGCAGTCGCACGCACAATTCGAGAAACTCCTTGGCCTCCGGCGAGATGCTCCCGAAGCGGACGAAATCGTCCAGCGTGTAGGTTTCCCGGGCGAATTTGCGAATGGTCAGATAGGTGCCGCCTCGTG
>JABMRP010000951.1 GCA_013202535.1 Planctomycetota bacterium | reverse complement strand
GTGGGATTCCGGGCTCACTTCTACTACGATGAAGACGAGCAATCCTTGCACGTGTTTGACGTTCGGGTGCTCCCTTTCTTCTAACTCGCAGGGAGACAGGTGCCGCCAACACAGCAGGCCTACTTGTCTTCGCCGAACACCTCGCCTGGACCAAACACTTCGTTGGTCGGCAGTTCCCCTTCTCTCGCCCGTGCCCGGTCATCCTGGATCCCCTTGTAGATGAGAAGGAATTCATTCAGGTTCTCTGGCCTCTTCAACGAGACGACCACGTTGGAACCATCGGTTCTGAGCGACAGCCCCTTGAGCAATTCGTCGATCGCCTCGACCGTGCCTCGCGGACTGGTGGCCTCGATATCGGCCCGCTTTGCCGCGAGCCATGTCTCGGCCGCCAGCAGTGCCTTTTGCATCAGGCCGTTTAACCGATCCGCCTCGTCGGTTCCGCCCGTTTGGAGGACGATCTGCCCGAACGGTTCGTTTGAGAAGTTGAGAGTAACGACAGCCGACTGGACCAGCCTGAGGATCTCCAGCAGTTGCGCCAGGTTGGGCGACATCGTCGTCTTGGCATGCTCGACAATCGCGTCAATCTGCTTGCGCATGGGTTCTAAGGCCACCACGATCATGATCTCGGCGCTGGTGTCTAATTGGGCCAGTCTGTGCTTCAGCGGGCTTTCGGCCTGGTGTGCTCGAAGAACCTCCGGCAATCGCGATTCGGCGACGCCGACAATCGTCCGCGGGTCGGGCTTGAAGCAGACCCGATTGCCGGGGCGGTCGGGATCCGACGTGAAGACCGTCATGCCCCGGATTGTCGCTTCATGCATTTCGACACCGGACAACCCGGCGATCACTTGTTTGACGTCAACCGGTTTGGCAAATCGCATGACCTCAGTGGCCAATTCGCGAACGCCCGAGCCCTGCTCGGGGATTTTCATGTACAGGGCTATCTCCAGGAGGTCTTCGGCAACCAATCCGGTGGTCTGTTCCCACTCCTCCAACTCCTTTTCCAGCCCCAAGTCGGCCAGATCCAGCGCCTGATACAAGCGAGCCGGATACGCAATCAGAGCCACCGTAGAATCGGCCGGGACGTACGAGAGGTCCAGCGTTCCCGGCCCGTGCGGTGTTTGTTTGGGCGGTGTCGGAATGGATGGCGCGGGCGCTGCTGTGGCAATCCGAGCGACATAGTCCCGATCGCTCTGGCTGAGCCGCTGGAGGGGCACGAGGATGAGCACCCCGTCAGCCCGGCGCAATTGGGCCCCGCTGGGCGCCAATTTCACGAACTCCGCTTCGACGCTGAATTGACCAGATGTGTCGGTCCAAGTTCGCATTTCCGACACCGACGCACCCGCGCCGACCGGCCACGCAAGTACCGTAACGAGCACTGCCCCCACGACGGATGCACAGGGAAGGTTCACCTGGATACTCCTTGCGCGATGGACATCGGCGTCAGGCCTGCATTTTACACTTTGGATATCGGAATCATCAACACGCCCTACTTTCCAAAACAAACCACCGTCCCGTCTTTCAAACTGACGTAGATCTTCCCACCGGCGGCCGACATGCCGTCGAAGACGGGCAGGGCGTCGAGTTTGCACTCGGAAATCGTCTTGCCGTCGGCGGTGGAGATGATGCGAAGGCAGATGTCCTTCTGACCCTGGAAGGCGGCCAGTGCTTCGGGCTCGTTTTTGAAGCTGAGTATACCCTCCGTTTTCTCACCCAAGTCGACCGGTCCGGCCACGACCAATCGGTCGGCCGCCAGGACCATCGCCCGGGCGGTTAGCGACTCGGTGTCGGACCAGACTATCTCGCCCTTTGCCGGTGTCGGCTTTCCACGGCGTCCGCCTTTGCTGCTCGTACTCTTGCTCGGTGGCGGCGGCGTGGCGACCTTGCGACTGCGGCCGAAGAGATGATAGGCATCGGCCCGGTGTCCGACGGCCCCGTTGGACACTGTTGTCCGGCCGTAACCGTAGACCACCTCGTCGTTGAAGCAGAGGATGCGACCGGCCGGATTGGCGTTGGCCGTATTGGCCCAACCGCCCCAACCCGCGCCGCGAACATCGGTTCCCAGCACCCAGTAGGAGCGGACGAACCATTCCTCGCCCAGCAATCCGGCAATGGCGAACAGATGGGGCTTGGTCGACGGTGCCCTTTGACCCTCGCGGTTGAAGCAGAAGTATTTCAAGTAGACGGAATCGCCGTCGCCGGTGAGCAGATCCGTGGTGGTCCCTTCCATGTTGAACCCGCCCTCGGTGGTGAGTTGTTTGCCCGAATCCGGATCGAGGTGGTAGAGCATCGTCTTGGAAAGCTCTTTACCGCTGGCCGGATCGAGGCGATAGAGCACGATGCCGCCGTCGGTATAGGTCGAGCGTCCGGCCGTGACGTAGACGATGTCGTTTTGCACGAGCACCGAGCCGTGGACGGGCCAGGCCGATTCCAACTGTCCGTAGGCCGCGATGAGCCGCTGCGTCGGAGCGGCTTGAAATCGCCAGACCAGCCGGCCGTCGGTGGCGCCGAGGCAATAGACCCAGCCGTCGGCCGATCCGAAGAGGACGGTTCCCTGGTAGATCGTCGGCGAGCTATCGATCCGCCCGCCGGCGGTGAATCGCCAGAGTTCCCGGCCGCCGTCGTCGGCCGCCAGCGCATGGATCGTTTGGGTGTCGATCGAAGCGACCAACACGGTTCCCGCGGCGGTGACCGGCTGCGTCAACCGCCCGCCGATCGACACCGACCACTGCTTCTTCGGCTGCTCGGGGATACTGCCGCCGATCGCCCCGCTTCGGGTCACGTCGTGGCGATACATGGGCCAGTCGTCGGCCTTGGCGTCGGCCACGGGAATCGGTTTCCCGTAAAGGGGGCCCTTTTCCAGTACCGGCTCGTCGGGAAACGGCATGTGCCCGCTCTCGTCTCGTTGCGGGGCCACGGCAAAGAACCCGGGCGCTTTCAGGGTGAGGAAACAAGCACACGCGTCCGGCGGTGCGTAGAGCAGCCCGTTGGCCGGCATGATCCCATACTGGCAAGTGCCGCGAACCCAACTGTTGTTGCTCAGCCATCCCTTCTCCGGGTCGAGCACTTCGATTCCCGACTTGCCGGTGAAGATAAATCGCTCCGACGCCTTGTTGCGGTAACAGCGATGATGGGGCATGCCGACGCGCGGGGCGGCCGTGTTGATTTTTCCTCTCGACTCTCCGGTTGCCAGATCGTATCCGTTGAAGCCGGCGCCGACCCAGACGGTGCCGTCGATGACGAAGATATCGACCGGCGAGTTGTAGCCCTCGGAACACGGGGCGGACCAGAGCTCTTTGCCGTCGGTGGCGGAGTAAGCCCGCAAGGTAGACGCTCCCTTGCGTGGAAACCCGCCTTCGTTCCATCCATGCACGCCCCACTCGATCTTGCCGGTCGAAGGTTTGTTCTCTTCCGATTTCCCGGCATCCCGATCGGCCAGCAGGACCACGTCGTCGGTGGCCACCAGCGTGGGTGCGGAGAAGGCCATGCGGCGCCCGGGTGTCTCGCGGGCCGTTTTCCATTGTTGCTGGCCCGAGGCCGTGTCGAGGCACACGATACCGAGCGTACTCTGGTAATAGAGTCGTTTTCCTTTTACCGCCAAGCTCAGCGGCAGCAGGAACTCGCTCTCGTCGAAGTCCTTCTTCCAGAGCCGCTTTCCCGACTCGAGGTTGATCGCCGTAATGAACCGGAAATCGGTCGGCTCGGGCTCGCCTCGGCGATACAATCCGCCGCCACGCCGGTAGACTTCGGACGTGCCCACAACCAGATACGCGACGCCGCCGTCGATCAGGATTTCGTCGGTTCGCTCGGTTCCCTTCAGCACGGTCACCGTTTCGCCCGTGGCGCCGTCCAACACCGTGACCGGTCCGGCCAGCCCGTCGGTCACGTAGACCCGATCGCCCACCGCGACCAGTCGCCGGGGTAGATGGACCGGTCCCGAGCGGAAGTGACGCAACACGTCGTTCCACTGGGCGATGTCCTTCTTCCAGAGCAGCGTGCCGTTGAACGCATCGCGGGCGACCAGCTTCCAGTTCCCCTGATACCGGATCGAGGCCAGTGGTGCCTCGTCGACGATAAAGAAGACGCGTCCGCCCTCCGAGACGGCGGCGCTCATGCTGGCCATTTCTTCATGGCTTCGACCCCATCGCGGACCGGAGACCCATTGAAACGATCGGGGGATGTCGATCTGGCGGTCGGCGGCCACGGCGTTATTATCCGCCGAGTGCAGGTAATGGGTCCACTGGTCGATGTCCGCGGGCCAGGGCTTGACGATCTTCTTCCCATCGACAAACGCCACGCCGCCGGGCGCCAATACTCGGAGGATCTCCTCATGCGGCACGGTTGTTTTCTCGCTGGAGTCGATCAGCAGGTTGACGAGGCTTTCGGTGTAGGGCAGTCGCGAGCCGTCGTACCGGTCGATCGAAACTTTGCCGTAAAGGTCCAGAGCGTGGATATTCTCCCGCGCCACGAGCACATTGCG
>JABMRP010000950.1 GCA_013202535.1 Planctomycetota bacterium | reverse complement strand
ACTGAACGACGCCCAACATCTATATGGCCTTTCCTGTCAAGAGCGCGCACCGGTCGCTGTAGAAAAAGCGTCTTCTTTTCGTTTTCAGGGGGTTTGACGGAGCCCCTTCCGCCTTCGCCGTCGCGTCGGCCCTCGCCTGATGGTTGGGGCCGATCGGCGGGGAAGGCGGAAGGGGCGGACCCCTTCTGTCGAGCCCGAGCGGAGGTTGTTGCGGTCTCGACTCGTGGCGATGCTTTTTCGTCGTGTTGGCGCTTGCAGTCGAGGGGCTTCTGTTTGGGTCGCTGCGAGGGTCGTTTCTATCGGCGAGGTCAGTCAGGCCAGCGCGAAGATGGCGGACTGCATCAAACATCTATTGGGCATCTGCCGCCGGTCCGTTTCCGGACGACGACTGCCGCGGACGGGAGGTTTACTCCACGAAGTGCCTGCGGCGTGCCAGAAATTCATCCTGACGCATGGTACGGCTAATCAAAAGGCGGGTTCACGCCCAATGGGCGTGTCCCAGTTGGTTGTCGGCTCGTACCAGCGGCAGTCGCCTCGTAGCAGAGTCCTCGGCAAGACACCGTCTTGCAGTTGGATGATTGCGACCGGGGCGGCCAATCAAATCTGGCGAGGTCCGGGCGTATGGCACCATGGGAGCAGCGGCGGGCTTTCCCAAGAGAATCCCAACGAGGATGCTCCCTTGTGGGGGCACGGCCCACGTGGCCTCAGTTAGGCGTCTGGCGGCCCCGGTCGCGTGTTGGTTTAGCTTTGGAAGAATGCCTCCAGGTTGAACGGTTCTTTTCGTTTGAGCATGTAATAGACGGCACGGCCCAGCTTGGCACTGAGGATCGAGATCGCCTTGCCCTTGCCGTGCTTCTTTTCTTTCGTAGCGACGAATCGTTTGGCCTCGGGGTACGAGCGCATCATCAGCAGGGTGCCCTCCGAGAAGGCCCACTTCAGGTGGGCGTTGCCGATCTTCCGGCCGGGCGAGCCACGCCGTTTGCCGGCCGATTCGTGAGTGCATCGGACCAGTCGGGCGTAGGAGAGGAAATTGCCGACCTTCGGGAAGCGGCGGATGTCGTGGATCTCGTAGAGCAGCATCAGAGCGAGGATCTTCCCGACGCCGGAAATCGAGCGGAGCCGGTAGTACGTGTTTGGATCGTCGACCTTGGCATGCCGGCTGAGGTAGAGTTCGACCCGGCGGATCTCGTCGTCGAGCTGGTCGATCAAAGCCAGGTCGAGTTCGACATTGCGTCGCACGCTCCCCTCGGGGAAGTGTTCCGCGACGCCTTCCCGGTTAGCCACATAGCAGATCCGCTTGCCGATCTCGGGCAGGTTGTATTGGGTGTTCGTGTTCTGGATGTGTGCCAGGGCCTGGGAGCGGATGTGCACCAGGTACATCCGCCGTCTGAGCAGATCGCGCGTGGCACGCCAGGATTTCGGGTAGGCGTAGGCGACCGGCATCATGCCGCCACGGAGCATCATGGCGATCTTTTCGGAGTCGATCTTGTCGTTCTTGGTCTTGCCTCCGTGGATGGCTTTCATGTAAAGGGCGTGCCCAAGCACGAAGTCGATCCCTTCGTCGACACACAAATCGGCCAGCCAGTACCAGCTGAACATGCACTCGACACCGACAACCAGACCCTCTCGGTAGGGTTGGATCAGTCTCAGGAAGACGTCCGGCCGGGTCTTGATATTACGATGGGCGAGGATTTCGCCGGCCTGGTTGACGATACAGACGTGCATGGTCTTGGCATGCAGGTCGACTCCGCAGTAGAATGGATGCAATTGTTTGTAGAATCTCATCATGGTCTCCATGGGTACGGGAACCTGTTGAACCATCCCCAGCGTAGCCCGCCGACAAGGGCTGCCAAGCTCTGGGGGCCATGATGAGTATCAAGTCGTCGCGCGTGAGAGACGCCGAAGATCGACCGTTCGTGCATCGCGATAATGCGGTTGTTCGGCCCCGCCCGCGTCCCAATCCCCGTTTCGCCACGGTCGGCGGCGGCGAAGGGGTGGGTACCGACGACGACGCAATTGAGCGGCTGGGTCTTTCCGGCGACGGGCGGCTGGCGGCTCCAGCGAAGCGAAGCCCCAGTTTATGCGCTCTGGGGCTT
>JABMRP010000949.1 GCA_013202535.1 Planctomycetota bacterium | reverse complement strand
TCACGCCGACCCCGCTGCCGAAAAAATCACCGACGGGACACCACACGGTATCGTGGCCGTCGAACGAGAGTTTCAGGACCGTGGATCGCGTGGCTGCCTCCAGGTCCTCGGCTTCCAGGCGGATCGCAAAACGCCGGATGGAACCTGGGTGTGTTCCAGCTCCGTTGAATCCTCCGTTCTCTCCTGGCTGCAGAGTTTCGCCATTCGGTGCCAAGGAGGCAGGTCCTTCGTTAGCCGGAATTCCAACTTCCGGATCGAGCAGTTGCTTCTGCAACGCCTCGACCTGCTCTTTCGCCGCGGCAAAAACCTTCGGGCTGTACGCTTCGACCCGGGTGCCCTCTTCGTAGGTGCGGTAGTTGACCTGATAGTAGAGTTGGTTTTCCCGCTTTCGCTCGCCGGTGGTCCAGAAGTGCGGTCGATCGTAGGTGATGACACACCGCTTGGCGTAAGGAATGGGCAGATAGAAGTTCATCCCCCGGGCGCACACCTCCGAGAGCGGCTTGCCCACCAGCGCCTCGCCGCCGATGAGCAAGTCGACCCGCTCTTCGATGGCCGGCTCGGGCTGGTCGTCGATGTAGACGCGAATCGTGCCGCGGGGGTTGAAGGCCGTGGTCCAAATCCGCACGACGCATCCCGGCCCGCGTGCGTCGAGCATCACCGATTCTTCACGATCCGCTAGTTTTTTAACCCCGCGAAAGTGGCTCCAGTCGTTGTTGGCCATCCAGGTGATCGGGTCGTCGGCCGTCTTGGACTGCGGGTCGTAACTGCTCTGCTGCCGGCAGGTATAGGCCGGGTCGGGGAATCGGGCCGCCGCCTCGCGGTCGACCATCTCCGCAAGCAGCGAGGCGAAGGTGACGGTTTCTTCCTCGCCGTGGGCCGTGACGGCAATCAGTGCCAGGGGGAGCATCAGCAGCATGTAACGGGTCTTCATGATTTGATCTCCGTGTTGGGATGATCGTTCCGCGGGACCCACGGGGTGCAACCCGTGGGCGTGGAGGGGTTATTCGGTTAGTTCCTCGACGAGATACATCGCGTTGTCTTTGATGGCCATGTAGTGGAAGGCCTTTTCCGTGGAGAAAATCAGCCGGCGGCCCGGGGGATTCCATATCGCGTCGAAGTGTCGCGACGCCTCGCGGCCGTCGACCACGGTAAACGCGTGCGTGTCCTTGGTGGCGGCAAAGACGGTGTGCCGCCCGTCGGGCGTGAAGTTGAGATAGCCGATCATGTCGTACGGCTCGCTTCGCTTTCCGCCCACGACGGCCACCGCGTCGTCGCCCGCCCGGGCAATATACCCCAACCGCTGGCTGTCGCGGCTGAACACCAGCGTGCCGCCGCCGATGCGGTCGAACGTCTTCTGCTCGCGGGTATTGACCACGACCATCTCGGTCGTTCCCACGGCGACCACATAGGCCAGGAACCGGCTGTCGGGGCTGAATTTCATTTCGGCCACGCCGTCGTAGCCGGCAAACTCGTCGTACTTGCGAAGCGGTTTGCCGTCGATCGCGGCCAGCCACTTGCCGCCGGATTGGATTGCGCAGGCCAGATGTTTGCCGTTGGGACTGTAAAGCAGCGTCCCCTCGCCGACCGCGTCGTACGCGCCTTCCTGCTCTTGGTCACCGGCGACAATCCGCCACCGATCGCCGTCCATCGCCGTGTAAGCCAGCCGACTCCCCTGGGAACTGAACACCATCTGGCCAATGTTGTCGTAGGTCTTCTGTTTCTTCCCGTCGACGACAACGCACCACGTCTCGGCCTGCAAGTCGACCAACGCGGCCCAAGCGACTTGTTTGCCATCGGCGGAGAATTGGATGCCCGTACTTGCGCCGAGGAACTCGTACGGGCCAAACTCGGTGCCATCGACGACCGCGTACCACTTATCCTCTTTTCGCGCGCCATAGGCCAGCCGCTTGCCGTCGGGGCTGAAGAAGAGGTCGCCATCGAGGATCCGCTGGTACGATTTGCCGGGCGGTTTGCCGACCTCGATCACGGCGACATTTTCTTCATCGACCAGGGCAACGTAAACCAATCGCGAGCCGTCGGCATTGAACACGGGCCGGCCCACGCGGCGATAGGCCCCCTGCGGGGTGCCGTCGACCACGATGCGCCAGTCGGTCCCGGTGCGTGCCGCATAGGCCCAGCGGCGCCCGTCGGGACTGAAGTTCAGCGCGCCCACCCGATCATAAGCCGGGTCCGTTTTGCCGTCGACGACCACGGCCTGTTGCTCCCCGCTGGGCTGGACGTAGGCCAGATGCCGTCCGTCGGGACTGATGACGGCCGAATCGCGGACTTCCTCCGGAAAAGGGGCCCGCAACGTTTCCCGCCGCTGGCGTTCTTCTTGTGCGTAGGTCGCGGCAATCATCACCGACCACGCAACGGCCATCCAGAGCGAGGAAAGAAACGCACGTCGGTGGGACATTGGCTTGAGGTTCCTTGTCTGCTCAACTTCCCGAAGGGTTATGCGGCCCGTGGCACCCATCAAACATGGAATGACAGAATCTTGGGACTCGGATGGGAAGTGATTTCCGTACGAGCCTTTAGTTCAAGATCGCCCAACTCTCTGCTTCCTCTGCTCCCTCCTGTTCCAATCTTTCTTCTTTTTGAACAGGAGGAAGCAGAGGGAGCAGAGAAGGTTGTGTCAGTTCGCCGAACTTGCACCGGGGAGAATCAGCCGGGACACGCGTTCGGTCAGTCTTTCTACGTTGAAGTTGATCAATAGGCCCAGCGGAATATCCAGCAGTTTCATGTAGCTCAGCACTTGGGCCTTGTGGATCGGGTGTACAGAATCGACAGCTTTGATTTCAACCAAGAGGCAGGAATCCACGAGGACATCGAACTTCAGCGGATCCTCACGTTTGAAACCTTTGTAGCGAATGACCACCGACTCTTGGGTCTGCACGTCGTAGCCCCGCAATTGCAGTTCCTTGCCAAAACACCATTCATACACCGATTCGAGCAATCCCGGCCCTTTGTCTTTGTGAACCTCAATCGCCGCCCCGATGACATCACGAGTCATACTGTCCGCCTGTTTGAAAAGACGATGCATGTAGCTCCCTGCCTTGCTGGGTTCAAAACAAATCACTTCTCTGCTTCCTCTGCTCCCTCCTGTTCCAATCTTTCTTCTTTTTGAACAGGAGGAAGCAGAGAAGGTTATGTCAGTTCGGCGCATTTGCTGCCGAATTACGGCGTATACGGCACCGTACCGCTCGCATCGGTCTTATAACCCCACTTCTCCACGTAATGTCGTCCGGGCAGGAATTCGTCGTCGGTCTCCTTGAGCTTTCGCTGCAAGACCGTGTCGAGCCGGGTCTGCAAGGCCACATGGTCCGACTTGCCCGCCAGATTGTCCAACTGATACGGATCGTTGCGATTGTCGTACAACAGCCAGGGGCCGTCGAGCGAGCGG
>JABMRP010000098.1 GCA_013202535.1 Planctomycetota bacterium | reverse complement strand
TCTATCTGATGCGTCTGGAGATCCGCATCCGCGGAAAGGAGGCGACCGGCGAGATGGTGACCACCGACGGGTTCTACCGCGGTCCGCTGCCGGCCGGGCAGATCGACGATCTGGCCTGGCAATTGTCCTATGGATTTCAATCCAAGCAGGAGTCAAAGGCGGAAGATGGCATGTTGAGAGGGGGTGGTCCGCTTGGTGGCGGCTATGGACGCGACTTTCGTACTCAGGTCGTCGAGTTGATTTCCCGCGACCCGGCCAAGCCATGCCACCTGCGAACCGAAGCGTGGATTCGATCCCATTGTGCCCTCGATGACACCTGGGACATCGTCGAGCAATTTGCCCACACGCGATTCAGCGAGGAGATCGAGGAACTTGCTCGCGAGAAACTCACGCTGCCGGAACCCACCGCCGAAATGCACCGCGAGTTGGTGGGCCGGCTGCGGCGGATCGAAGTGCGGAATATGGTCGTCAACGAAAACGAGTCGGAGCCGCCAGAGTTCTCGGTCAACTTGCTGTCGCTGGAAACCTACGGCCGCCACGACCTGCCTTCGATCGAGGCCCGATTGTACTCCCGGTTGGCCGTGTATTGGCGAGTGAAAGAGGCCCTGCCGGAACTTGAGCGTTTGGAACTTTCTGGGGTAACCCGGCTGCGTATTGTCACGGCCCACGATCCGGCGGAGCTGTTAAAAGCGATGATTGTGGCCAGAAGTGAGAAGGAGGAAGAGAATGCACTTTTCGGTCCGAGGACGAGACGCAAAGAGATTGACCGTTTCGACTGGGCTACGGAGTATGCCTGCCAACTTCCTCCGCCGAAAGGTGCGGATATCCTCCTTTACGCCTTGTCCCGTGTCGGACCCGGCGACCAACACAGTATTCTCTATCCGCTCGCGCGGTGCCAACTCAACGCCAAACAGTTGGCCACGCTCGACGAATACTACAAGCAAGCCAAGAGTCGGGCGACCAGGATCGTCGCTGCGGATTGCCTGCTTAACCAAACACACCGGGACGAGTACTACCGTTTTCTGCTGGAGTTGTCGCTGAAATGGGACGAAGACGATGAATCGTACGATCCCTTGGGGCTTCCCACGCACTACGTAGCCCGTGACGTGCTGTCCTACTCGCTCAAACATGGGAAGAAACGCCACGAAACGGCGGAAATGGTTCGCACAATGTTGGGCCGTATCCGCATGGATGCCCCTTCCACCCGCAACAGCGTGTGTACCTTGATTGTCGCGCTGGGCGATCTCGGGGGAACGAACGACGTCGAACTGCTGTTGAAGTACTATGAACAGAGCCCCGATCCAATCGAGTCTGAATGGAACTCGATAACCTCTGATGCGATTATCGCCATCGCGAAGATCGACGCAAAGCTTGGATTGGAGAAAGCCCATGTGGAAATCCAGAGGTATCTTGACCAGGAAACGGAACTTGTGTCGTTCGGCGATTGCGTCCATCCTTACCTTGGCTTGATCTTTTGGCAGGACGATCGTTCGGCCCTCAAATTGCTTGAGCCTGCCCTTGCACAACGCCGCCGGGAGGAACAAGAGCTTAGGGCGAAGCGGGGAAACACACCCTGGGATTGGAACCCCGAGTTGCTCGGCGACGCGGAAGCCCTCGTCCCGTACCTGAAAGCCAAAACGGTCCAACAGCGGCTGAAACACGCGTTGCCGTTCCCGAACCGGGAATACATCTACTTCCAGGGTTGTCGGGATATGGACCAATGGTCGAAGGACGTGGGCTTGCGTCTAATCCGTCAAGGGGCGGATCCGAAACAATGCGAACCCCTGTTGGAGCTGGAGAAGCACCGGCCGCCGATGCCGTCGTCCCGCGAGGCGGAGTCCTGGGTGGCTGAGTATGCTCAGTAGGGGATCGTCCGAAACTGGGGGCTCGTCGCTTGCGGCTCGCTACTCGACCCCAGGCACCCTTCGTCCTGTTTGTAACTCCATTGGGCGCAACGACTTCCGCGCATCGCAACCAGTCGAATGCCGACCAACAGGCAGCGTTCCGAAGGCTCTCAACTTGACAAACGCCCCTTTATCGGTTAAAAAATTAGCAGGAGGATTGTGCGCGCAGCGCGCGGAGAAATCGGATAGAAAAGGAAACCAATCGGCCATGGGAGATCCTCACGATCTGAGTCGTCGCGAGCGGCAGATCATGAATATCGTTTACGAAAACGGGCAGGCCTCGGCGACCGAAGTGTGGGAAGGGCTGCCCGACCGGCCCTCGCGCACGGCCGTACGCACGCTGATGCGCATACTCGAGGAGAAAGGCCATCTGAAACATTCCAAGCGGAGCCGGGAGTTTATCTATCGACCGACTAAGCCGCGAGGGCGTGCCGGTCGGTCGGCGTTGAGCGGCGTGCTGCAAACGTTCTTCGGCGGTTCGCTGGAAAAGGCCGTCTCGGCCCATCTGTCCGACCCCGGTGCGCAACCCTCCGACGAAGACCTCGGGCGGCTCGCCGATTTGATCGCCAAAGCTCGAAAAGAGGAGGGCTGAGGTCATGCCCCCGGCATCGATCGACGGCGGGTGGCTTCGGGAAGCCGCCTCCACATGGCTGCCGGTCGCTGCCGATACGGCGGTCAAAGGGGCCGTCGTGCTGATGCTGGTTCTGCTGGTGACGAGTTTGATGCGGCGTCGGTCGGCCGCGGCTCGGCATCTAGTCTGGTTCGGCGCCCTGGCGAGTCTGGCGGCCATGCCCATGCTGTCGCTCGTGCTGCCTTCCTGGCGCGTGTTGCCCGCTTGGACGAACGTCGCACCGATCGCCGCGGGCGATACGTTGGCAACGGAACGCCCGGCGGACACGGTCGCAGCGGACGTGCGGCCCGTCGAGAAACCACCGGGCGAAGCGCATATCGACCCTGCTCCGGAAGCGAACGCTGCGGCCAGTCACTCCGCCGCAAGTCAACCGGCTGCTCCCAAGGCAACCGCCATCGAGCGACCGCGAATCGCCACCGAAAGCGACGAGCCCCGTCACGTTTCATCGAATGACCTCACGGCCGATGCGCCCGTCGTCGCAACACAGGCCGGGTCGGCAAACCTGCCGTGGCAAGTGTGGGTGTTGATCGTCTGGGCCGGGGGAACCGTGTTGGCGTTGCTGCCGCTGTTGGCCGGCAGCTTGAGTCTGTGGCGTCTGCGGCGCACGGCCGAGCGGGTGACCGACGGACCGCTGCTGGCCATGTTGGAGCGAACGGCCATCGCGACCGGGGTCGACCGGCCCGTGCTCTTGCTGCGAAGCGATCGCCGCACCATGCCCATGCAGTGGGGCATTGTCCACCCGAAGCTGCTGCTGCCCGGCGAAGCGGATCGCTGGTCGGCCGAACGGCTGGAAATCGTCCTGCTGCACGAACTGGGGCATATCCGCCGGCACGATTGCCTTGCCCATCTGCTCGCCCAGATCGCTTGCGCCGCCCATTGGTTCAATCCGCTGGCGTGGACGGCCCTGCGGCGGATGCTGACCGAGCGAGAACGGGCGTGCGACGATCTGACACTGCTGGCCGGCTGCCGTCCGTCGCGCTATGCCGAGCACTTGCTGCAAATCGCTTCCGGCTTGCAGTCCAACGTGCTCTCGGCCTACAGTTCGATCGCCGTGGCGCGCAAGTCGGAACTCGAGGGCCGGCTGCTGGCCATTCTGGACACGACCGCCCGACGGCGACGCCTGACACGCACGGCCGCGGCCCTG
>JABMRP010000948.1 GCA_013202535.1 Planctomycetota bacterium | reverse complement strand
GGTGCCAACAGCAGCATGACCTCGGTGCTCGGCTGCATGGCCAACTACTCCGGAAAAGTCGTCAAGTGGGACGATCTGACGACCAAGGGCACCAGCCAGATGATCGAAAACCTGACCTGGGATGCCGCGCCGCCGTTCGAGAAGAACGCGGACGGCGACTACCCGATTCCGATGCCCGGAGTCTACTCCCCGTTCTAACCACCGAGTCGGACTTCAGGCCGAGAAGCCACGGGAAGGTCGCCAAAGCACGCGGCCTTCCCGTTTTTCGTTTGGCTTTGGTCTGAGTCAAAGCCCACTGCCTATCGCTTCGTATCCTCGCATTTCAGATCGCCGGCCGCGTATTGGACGCCGTCGAGGATGAACCGCAGAAGCGTCGGGCTCTCGTAGCTTTCCGGATAATGGCTCGGCGAACAGTAGAAGACGCGTCCTCGGCCGTACGGTTTGATCCACGAAACGTAGCGAACGTCGTCGGCCGAACCGCGGTATCCCTTCAGCGCACCGGTGTCCATGGCCAGCAGAGGCCGGAAGTCTTGCTTCTCGTACGCTCCCTTGAAGCAGTACGGTTCGTCGGTGTGAATGAAAGGCCCCTTCCCACGAAACGCGGCCACGAGCGGATGCTCCGCGTCGACCGGCCGGACGATGACCTCCTGCGTGGGCGGATGATAGTCGAACGCGCAGCCGACCATCTCGGTGAACTCCGCCGAGTTGTTCAGCAAGGTGGGCGCTCCGTGGATGACGACCAGCCCCTTGCCGCCGCGGACGAAATCGAGCATCGATTGCTCCAGGGCGTCGGCCTTGGCCTGGCGCTGGGTCTCACTCATGCCCGCGTACCGGGCGTTTCGTTCCAGTTCGTCGAGCAACAGATGGCGGCGAGCGCCACGCGAGCAGTTGTTATTCAACACCAATACGTCGTAGGCCGCCAGGCGATCCGAGGCGAGATCTTCGATGTCTCGCGTAACCGTCGTCCCGAAGGCACCCGTTTTGCGCCCGAGGATCTCCAGCGCGCGGTCCACGTGGGGGATGACTTTGTGGTCGTAGCCCGTGAAAAGAGAAAACACCAACACCTTGCGCGGTGCCGCGGTGGAGAGGGCCGCCGTCGGGCTTTCCGGGGCATTCTTCTCGACCGTCGCCGCCCATGCGTCGCTCGGCGGAACGATACTCCGCTGTGCGGGCGGCAGCTTCTCGGCCCGGGCCACGCCGACGGCGACCGCGGCGGAGAGAAGGCTCGTCAGCATCAAGCGGGACAATACGGTGTGTGTTTTCATCGGTGGTTCTCGATTTCGCGAAGTGGATTCTTACGGGTAGCCGAACTTCCCATCCAGGATACCATGGACCCGCGGCGGGTTCCACTTTCGCCCCCGTCCCCTCTGGAGGATGGCTTCGGAATAATGCCTGTCCTTTCCCCCGATAAAGAGGAGCCGTTCACGCACCCACACACCTGTCGGTTCTAACGCGCCCCATGACATCTAAGCCGCTGAGTTGGTACAGAGACGTATATATCAAGGAAGGGTATCGCTGTGTCTACTGCGGTCGCGATATGCTTCGAGACTTCGACGCCTGGATGTCAATCGAGGTGGATCACGTCATTCCGGTCTCGGCGGGTGGAAGCGACGATTTAGATAATCGGGTCGCCTCCTGTAATGTCTGCAACTGGCTCAAAGGGCGTTTCGTGGTTGATGGGCATGCCGACATGGCGTTGGAGGAAGTGCTTGAGCACGCTCGGCAGCACGTAGCGAAGAAGCGCGGTGAGTGGCAGTCGCGGTTCATCCTTGCGATACGGGAGTTCCGAGAAGGCCGGGATTAGGGATTAAGGCTTCTGCCCTCTTTCTTCTTCCTCCCTATCTTCCTCCCGCTCTTCAAAACGCCCGGCACGAGTGCCGGGGCTAAACTTGCGGCTGCTGCGGCGATTTGCCGCGGTCGCGGTGGAATTCCAGCCGGGGTTTGCTGAACTGCTCGAAGCCTTCGGCCAGCGGCGAGTCGAGACGCGGTTGTTCGGTCAAGCGCACCGGCAGACGGACGGTGAAGAGACTGCCCTTGCCCAACTCGCTTTCCAGCGACACGCTTCCGCTGAGCAATTTGCAGAGTTCCATCACGATGGAAAGCCCCAGACCCGTGCCCGAGTGTTCGCGGGTCATCGTATCGCCGCTGGGTACGGCCGTACGGCCTTGGCGAAACATCTCGAAGATCGTCTGCCGATCTTCCTCGGCGATGCCCACGCCCGTATCGGCCACCGTGACTACCAGCTCGGCGGCCCTGACGTCTTGGCCGGCGCTGACGAGGATCCGTCCCCCCTCGGGCGTGAACTTGATCGCGTTGGAGAGCAGATTGTTGAGGATCTGCTGCACGCGGGCCTGATCCTGATGCAGTTCGGGAAGATCGGGCGCGAGGTCCAACTCCAGGTCGATGTTCTTCCGTTCGGTCAAGGGCCTGGCCATGTCGCATTGGGCGCCGATCACCTGTTCGACCCGGAAATCGCTCAGCCGCAGCTCCATCTTGCCGCTTTCCATCTTGGCCAGATCGAGGATGTCGTTGATCATTTCCAGCAGCGTCCGGCCCGACTTCTGGATATTCAACACGTAGCGCTTCTGTTTTTCGTTGAGCGCGTCGATCGACCCGAGCACGTCGCTAAACCCGAGGATGCTGTTCAGCGGGGTGCGCAGTTCGTGGCTCATGGTCGCCAGGAAGTCGCTTTTCAGGCGGTTCATTTCGTAGAGTTGCATGTTGGCCTGGGCCAGTTCGTCGACCTTGCCGTCGAGATCGTCGTTGACGTCGCGCAGCTCTTCCTGGGCGTCGATCAGGTGGCGCAACATGCGATTGAAGGAGATGGCCAGGGACTCGAATTCGTCGCCGGTATGGATATCGGCCCGCAGGGTGATATTGCCGTGGCTAATCTCGTCGCTGACGTCGCGGAGGTGTTTCAGCGGCTTGACGATGACGTAGCGAACGATGACGTACAGGGCGATCATCGCCAGCAAGACGGTGACGATGGCCGTGGCGCCGAGGATACCCCAGTTCTTCTCCAGCGCCTCTTGCGTGGGACCGTTGGGGATCGTCACGCGAACCACGGCCAGCAGATCGCCCGCATTGCGCGCGGTCACGTTTCCCAAGGCCGGGCTATAGGTGGGCAGCCCTCCGACTCCCCCCATGCTCTCTCCCGAGGCTTTGTGGCAGAGTAAGCATTTCTCTTTTGCCCGAACCACCTGGTAATACTGGTATTCGTTGCGGTCGGGCAACCAGCGCTCGTCGAACTCGGCGGGCTCCCCCTCACTCGGGTCTTGAGCGGGCGCTTTGAGGAACCGCGTCAACAGCTCTTTCTCGAAGAGGTCCAGCGGCTGTTTCTTCTCGCCGGGCGCCGCAATCGCCGGCGTCAGATCATCCTTGATGATGAATCGCCACTTGTACTCGTTCTTGCTCAGTTCGTTGGCCAGGGCGTCGACGAGTTCCGATCCGCCTTCGTTCTGCGTGACACCTTCCCAAGGAAGGCTGTCGGGGTCCAGTTGCCGGGTTTCCAAACCCTTCCAATGTTCGACCAACATCACCTGATCGACCAGCAACCGGCCCTTGGTCGGATTCTGCTCGAAGACCAGTTTCTCGGTCTCCTTGCCGTACCAAAGAAAACTGCCGGTAATCAACAGCAGCAGGCACGCGCCGAAGAGAAACCGGCACTTGCGTTCCAAGCTGGTTTCGCCGAGGACCCGTTTGAACGATCGATACGACATGGCGCTGCCGGAAGAGGAAGTGTGAGAAACAACGCGGCCCGCGCAGGCCGGGGCGCGCAGTCTCCCCAATAACCGCTACCCCTACATCTTACGGTAAGGATGAGGCCTTCGCCAAGGTCAAAAGGGGGATTTGACCATCCCCGTCGGGTGCCCCGGGCTTTCTTGCCCTCGCTGCCACGCCTTGCCGGGGGGCGTCTTGGATAATGCCTAGTATCTGAGTATTGGCAGCGGTCAGGTGGTGATTTATGATCGCTGCCGTAACCGGAAGTTGGCTACGAGGTGCATCTCGTGGCGAACGACGGCTTGTAGATCGATTAGGCGATGCGGGACGTCAAGGACGCCGCCGAGCGCGAGAAACTGGCCCAGGCCGAACGGGCCGAGCAGTTCACCGTCGAAGGCGACGAAGCGATCGACGAACTGGCCGGCGGCATCAAGAAGATGCTCGCGGATCTGTCCGGCGTAATCGGCCATGTGACCGAGAGTGCCGAGCAATTGGACGCCGGCCATCAGGCCTACCGCATCATCTTCCATCTCCTCCCGCCCGAGGAACAGAAGAAGAAATCGCCCCCCGCCGAGTGATCCGCGTGGTTGGACCACCGCACCCTGTTACTCACACACGAGTTAGGGCAAGTCGTGGCCTCCCGACCTCGGCTGGTTCGGCCATCAGACTCACTTCATGCCCCCCACTAGGTGGTCTGTCACGTGGTCCCCCGATCAATTGACCGGCGCGTGCCCGTAACCTACGTTTTCGTGGCGCCCGAGGCGAGAAACTCCACATTGCGGGTGCGCATCGGCGCACTCGAATCGGGCAGTGACGGCCGTGGGCCGTCGGTTACCGCGTTTTCTGTCGAGGAGAAGGAGGCTGGTGTGAGGATCTCAGCGAAGATGGCGGCCATTGGAGTTGCTGCCGCGGTTGGAATGGGTGTCGTGTGTCTGGTCGGCTGGCGGGCCAATAGCACCACGACTGAAACGCTGCAAGTCAGCGAGGAACGTACCAGGCAGGCCGCCCTTTGCACCGATCTCGAAGCGGCGCAACAGGAACTCATACTGGCCGCCATGGACTCGATCGTCGACAAGGACGAGGGCAAGGTGGACGCTGAACGGCTCGAAGCGATGGCCCAAAGCGCCAAGTTTCTGCAAGACAACCTGAAAACACTCAACGACTACGCCGACACGGGTGAGGAGAAGGCTAAAGCCAAACTCGTCTCCGACAACGCCGGACCGATGGTCCAGGCCATTCAGGTCAAGCTGGTCAAGCTGATCGAAAGCGCCGGCGCCTTGGAAACACAAGCGAGGGCCGATTTCGACGCGATCGACGACACGTTAGATGGATCGGGCAACGCGATCACCAACGGCCTGACCGCGCTGGAGCTGTCGGTCGAAACGCGCATCGAGTCATTGAAGAACGCTCCCCAAGCCGCCACACTGGCCGCCGAGGCCCATCTCAACGTGGTCCAGGTGCGGCAGTGGCTCACCGACATCAGCGCCACCCGAGCGCAGGAAGGGTACGCCGACGGTTTCACCGAAGCGGAGAAACACGCCGAGGCCTTTCGCCAAAACGCAACCGAGTTGACCGCGCTGCTGCCCGATTCGGCCGACGAGATCGGCGAGATGGTCAAATCGTTCGAGGCCTTCTACGAAAAGGGCAAGTGGATGGCCAACCAGTACATCGATCTCGGCTACGATGCCGGAAACAAGGCCATGGGCGAAGTCGACACGTACGCCGACGACCTCGGCAAGCGTATCGATACGCTCACCAAGGAACTCAACGGCAGGGCGGCCACGGCGAACAAGCTGGCGGGCGACCTCGTGCTCGTGGGTCGGCTCAAGACAGCCCAAGCCCAACTGATGTTGGCCGCCATGGACTCGATCATCGACCAGCAAGAGGGGAAGATCGCTGGTGAGCGGATGGCAGTCATCGAGAGCTCGTTGGCCTTCCTGCAAGACAATCTTGACGCTCTCGACACATTGACTGAAACCCCCGAGGAAACGGCATCGGCCCAGGCGATCCGCGACGGCATTCCCCCATTGGGCAAGGCTATCACCGAGGATCTGGCCGTATTGATCGAACAGACCGCCGCCAGGGCAGCCCAGACGGAAAAGGCGTTTACCGCCATCGACGACGAAATCGACGGTCTGGGCGAAATCATTGGTCCCGCGCTGGCCGATATCGCCGCGTCGGTGCGAGCCGAGCAAACCGAGGCGGCCGAACAACTCACCACGCAACTGGCCAGCTCGTTCTTCACCAGCAACGTGGCGATCGGGATCACCCTGTTGGTCGTCGTCGGGTTCCTCTTCTTCGTTGCCCGGGGCATTATCCGCCCGATGAACCAGACGGTCGTCGCGATGGAAGCCGTGGCCGAAGGCGATTACTCGCAACGGGTCAATATCAACACCAAGGACGAGATCGGCCGCATGGCCGCCGCCTTGAACACGGCCGCCGAAGCCACCGGCAAGGCGATGCAGGACGTCAAAGACGCCGCCGGACGCGAGCAACAGGCCCAGGCCGAACGGGCCGAGCAGGAGCGTCTGGCCACCGAGGCCGAGCAAAAGCGCAACGAGGAAGAGGCCGAGAAGGAACGCCAATTGGCCGAAGCCGAGCAGAAGCGACGCGAGGAAGAGGCCGAGAAGGAACGCGAGTTGGCGGCCGAGGAAGCCCGTAAGGCCGAAATCCTTCGCAACAAAGTCAACGGACTGTTGGAGGTCGTCGGCGCGGCCGCCGAGGGGGATCTGACCAAGCAGGTCACCGTCGAAGGCGACGAGGCGATCGACGAACTGGCCGCCGGCATCAAGAGAATGCTCGAAGATCTGTCCGACGTCATCGGCCAGGTGACCGAGAGTGCCGAGCAGTTCAACGAGGGCTCCCGGGTCATTGCCGAGAGTTCGCAAACGCTGGCCAGTGGTGCTCAGACGCAGAGTTCGAGCGTCGAGGAAGTCAGCGCGTCGGTCGAGGAACT
>JABMRP010000947.1 GCA_013202535.1 Planctomycetota bacterium | reverse complement strand
GCCACGGGCACTGCGTAACTACCCTGGCAAAGGCGGCACGCGGGGCGGTAATGCATGGGGTGGCTGCGCCTGGGTGATTACTGAAGACGGAGACGCGACCTGGCGTTCCGCTCGGGCAAGACACTGGCCGCAAAGGACTGGAAAGCCGACCGTGGTGTGCCGATCGAGGATACGACCTTTGCGCATACCGAGCGTGGCGTGTTTACAATGGTCAATCTCGTCCAGATGGGACCTTCTTCTCGAATAGTAACTGGCCTCCGGCTAGCATTCCAAAACCATAGGGCGTAAGGTGCGTCATCAAACCACCCTGCGCGAAACACTCCATTGGGGGGCGGCCTGATCCGGCCCGTCGCCCGGTCGCGGGCAATCTGGCACGTAAGCGTCCTGGCGAGAAGACTCGATTACGCCTGTCCTTTTCGTCCCCGCTACTTTGAAGTCTACGGATCCACCTTCGCCGGCTTGGGCCAATTCAAGTGCCGGTGGAGAAAATCGAATGTGCCGCGGCCGTTGATCGTGTGCGGGCCGACGAACCACTCGAGGGCGCATCGGTCGGCCAGACCCAGCTTGGCTGCGTACAGATGTCGTACCTTGGCGAACTCGTAGGCGACCGTTTCGTCGGGTGCCACGCCGTCGAAGTGCCCCCGTTCGACCATGAACGGCCGCGGTGCGATCAGGGCGGCCATCTCGGAGTAGTTGAACGTGTTGCCCAGATCGAACTCGAAAATCTCGTACTCGCCCGTCCACACGTAGCTGTGGCGAGCGCGAGTCGAGGCGTTTTTCCAGACCCATTCGTTGAAATCGGCCGAGCAGATCGACAGGCAGTAGTCGGTCACCAGCGGTGGCACCCGCATGGCCGTCTTGCCGCCGTAGGAAAGGCCGTAGAAGGCGATCCGCTGGGGATCGACTTGCGGTAGTGTCTGGAGCCAATCGACGATCTGCTGATGCTGCGGCACGATGACCGAGAAGAGGGTCTTACCCAGTGGATTCGCCTTGCGCTGGAGCGTGCGAAAGCGATCACCGAAAATGTACAAGTTCTGCGGCGCGAACGTGATGAACCCCCGCTCGGCCAGCTTGGCGGCGAAATCGTGATACGCCCGATGATCGCCGGCGACGATGTCCTGCGGCCGGCCTTCCAGCCCGTGCTGGCATACGACCACGGGCCGTTTCTCGCCCGGCTTGATGTCCTTGGGCATCAGCAAAATGCCGTAGGCGATCACCTCGGGCATGACGTCGAGCACCACCTCGTAGCCGGTCCACCCGGGTTCGTCATGTACCTTGCGGGTGCGCACCGCCGGCGCCGAGAGCGGGTCGTCGAACCGGCCAATCACCTCGTCGCGAAACGTATCGCGATACGGCTCGATCGTTTCTCGGTACTTCTCCGCCGACGACGTATCGAGCTTGGCCATGAACTCCTTGCGCACGGCGGGGCTTTCGGCGAGCAGCCATTGCGTATGGCGATCGATCTGGTGCATTTGCCGCTTCTGGCGGGCCGACGCATCGGGTAGCTCGCCCGCGGGCGTGGGCTCCGCGGAGGACGGAGCGAGCGCGGCGCCGGGTGATAGTGCGTTGAGAAAAGCTCGCAGTGCGTCGACCGACCCGAAAGGTCCCGTGCCGTCGCCGCTGACGACGAGTTCCAGTCGGGCCGGCGGATCCAGCCCCTTGGTTAGTTGCCCTGCCCGCTCGACTTCGCCGCGCACGACCGCCAGATCGGGCGTGACCAACCGCCCCGGTCCGCCACCGGTGCCCGGCGGTACGACCAACTCGACGCCCCGGGCGGCTTCCACCACAAGCGACCGCGGGGCGATCATTGCGGCCAGTTCGGCGTCGCCGAATTGTCCCAGCAGGCCGAACACATTGCGGTAGATCGGCTCCTGCCAGACGTTTTGGCGCGAGTCGAAGTAGCCGCTGGTGCAGACGGCGTCGATCCGCGTGTCCAGGGCCCCGGCGTAGAGGGCCAACATACCGCCCTCGCCCCAGCCGATCACGCCGATCGTCGGACGCTTATCACCCGACTGCCCGGCGAACCAGTCGACGCCGGCGAGCACCTTCTGCACCTCGTACCCGATCAGATGCCGGCCCATCTCGAATGCCGACCGATAGAGAAACTCGCGGTTTACGAGCTTGCGATGCGTCACTCCGCGGTCGATCAGCACGGGCACCAACACGCGACAGCCGCTGGCGGCCAACCGCCGGGCGAATTGCGACTCGGGGGCCACGCCCGGGGCCAGTCCGCAGATCATCTCGGGCGTTTGATCGGCGTCGGGGATCGCCACCATGTCGGCCACCGGCGGTTTGCCCTCGGGCACCAGCAAGAGCCCCTCGCCATACACGTCGCCGAAAGCCGGCCAGCGAACGGCAAACACCTTGTAGCCGTCCCCTCGGCCGACCATCGCGGGCCGGGCCGTGGTGCCGGCCAGTTCGATGCCGTC
>JABMRP010000946.1 GCA_013202535.1 Planctomycetota bacterium | reverse complement strand
TCGGGTGACTCGGCGAGGTGGCGCAACTGGCCGTCGATCTCCGTAACTTTCCCACCGTATTGCTCGATTGCCTGCTGGAAGTCTTCCACGGAGAGTTCGTTCTCGCTCCGCTCCCGAGCGTCGTCGTCGGCCGGATCAGGGGAGAGGGTGTCGTCCGGCGGGAGGGCACCGCCGGGCGTTTCCGAATCGGCTTCGTCCGAATTTGCCTTCGGCGGCACGTCGAGGGCCGACTCTTTGTCCGGCGCCCCGTCGCTTGGGACATCGGCAAACCCGTTGGCCGCCAGGGCATCGAACCATGCTTCCTCGTCCGCGCCGTCCTCGTCCGCGCCGTCCTCGTCTGTCTCTTCCGCGGCCGTCGTTTCCTTGCCCGATAGCCCACCGACTCTCGCCCAGGCGTCGACCTCCGCCCAGCCATCGTCTTGGGAGTGGGGCATCGACTTGTACCGTCGCGCAAGACAGACGGCCACGGCGAATCCCAGCCAGAGATTCAGCACGGCGACGATGAATGTATAGAATGCCTGCACCACGACAAGGCCCTCGCTACGGATCCGCTTCCCCGTAACACTAGGTTACGCCAGGCCGATCGCGTCGGCAAAGGGATATGTCTGGAGCGGTGACGGTCGTTCGTATTGGGATAGAAAAGCGGTTTGGAGTGGTTTTTCGGGCGTCGCCGATTCTTCTACCAATTCAACTCGGCCGCCTCTTCCCAATGCTCGTACAACTCCGCGACCGCTTCGGTCTGGTGCTGGACCTCGGCCTTGAGCTTTCGTACCTCCGCGCCGTCGCGGTAGGTTTCGGGCAGACCCAACAGACGGTGGAGTTCCTGGATACGGGATTCTCGCTGGTGGATATCGGCCTCGATTTCCGCGGTCTTGCGATAGGGGAAACGGCGTTTGGCCCGATCGGACCGGGTCGGTTTGTCTGCCTTGACCGGCCCCGTGGTGCGTTTCTTGGACGCTTCCTTCTCGACGGGCGTGTCGACCGACCGCCCAGCGGCCAGGCTCAGGTACGAGGAGTAGTTTCCCTCGAAGACACGCACCCGACCGTCGTCGAGCACGAGTAAGTGGTCGGCAATGCGATCGACGAAGTAGCGATCGTGGCTGACCATCAGCACGGTGCCGTTGAACTGGCCCAGCGCGTGTTCCAGTGCGTCGCGTGCCCAGAGGTCGAGGTGATTGGTCGGTTCGTCGAGTACCAGCAGATTGGCCCCGGCGGCGGCCAACCGAGCCAGTGCCGCCCGGCAGCGTTCTCCTCCGCTGAGTTGGGCAACTTTCCGCGAGGCCGTATCGCCGACGAGCCCGAACCGGGCCAGCAGATCGCGGCGCTGTTGGAAGAGAAACTCTCGACCCTCGGGCCGAATCGCGTCGACCACGTCCTCGGCGTCGTCCAGGGCGGCCAGTTGTTGATCGAAGTACCCGACCTCGACGCCGTGGCCGATCGTGGCCTGTCCCCGGTCCGCTTCGATCTGCCCCAGCAAGCATCGTAAGAGGGTCGTCTTGCCCGAGCCGTTGGGACCCATCACGGCCCAGCGCTGACCGCGCTCGACGTCGACCTCCAGATCGGCAAACAGCGGCCGGTCGTACGCCTTGGAAAGGCGCTCGGCGCGGAGCACGATATCGCCGCTTCGGTCGACCTCGGCAAAGGCCATCCGCGGAATGGCGATTTCCCGCGGCGGTTCGACGGGCACGATTCGGGCCAGCTTCTTCTGCCGGTCTTCGGCTTGCGCGTGTTTCATGCCGTAGCGATTGCGGCGGACGAAGTCCTCGGCCTTGGCGATTTCCAACTGCTGCTTCTCGTAGGTCCGTCGCTCGACCTCCAACCGCTCGGCCTTCTGGCGCCAATAGGCCGAGAAGTTGCCCGGATACGCATCGACCGTGCCGCGAAAAAGCTCCAGCGTGCGGTTGGTTACTTTGTCGAGGAAGTAACGGTCGTGGCTTACCACGATCAACGCGGCGGACGTCTCGGCCAGGTAGTTTTCGAGCCACTCGGTGGCGCCGACGTCGAGGTGGTTCGAGGGTTCGTCCAGGAGCATGAGATCCGGCTCGGCCAACAACAGCTTGGCCAACATCAGCCGGTTCTGCTCGCCTCCGCTGAGCGAATTGACCGCCTGCCGGTACACGTCCGCTGGGAAACGGAGCCCGGCGAGCACCCGTTCGATCTTGTGATCGAGGTGGTAGGCGTCGTGGTGATGCAGTTCGTGTTGCAGGTGATCGTATCGCGCGGCCAGGCGGCGGTGTTCGGCCGGGTCGTCGGTCCGGCTCATCGCATGGGCCGCCTCTTCGGCCTGCCGGGCCATGTCGACCAGATGGACCAGCGCGTCCTCGGCTTCCTCCCAAACCGTGCGTCTCGCAGCGATCTCGGGCTGTTGTTCGAGGTAGCCGATGCGCGTGGTCCCGTGGGCTCGGACGGTGCCGGCGTCCGGTTCTCCGCGGCCGGCCAGGATGCGCATCAGCGTCGTCTTGCCGCACCCATTGGGACCGACCAGGCCGATCTTGTGCTCGGGGCGCACATCGAGCGTCACCCCGTCCAATACCGGCTCGGGGCCGAAGTGTTTTCGCAGGCCTTCGACTTCCAGGAGAATCATGTGTTTCGTACGACGAACATCGGGAGCGTGTTTGCCAAACCTGTTATGATAATACGATTCGCCCGTCGCCGGGAGTCCAAATGCCGGGAGCCCCGCGCTACGCCCCCTTTGCATCTCCCCCAATGGAAGGCTATACTTGAGCCGTCACTCCTGGGGGTCTTCTCATGCCGGTCAGTCTCCAACAATTCAGCCAGCGGCTCGCCCGAAGCGGGCTTTTTTCCGATGGGGAGTTATCCTCGTTTCAAGAGGAACTTCCGCCGGACAAGCGGCCCAGCGATGCGCAGGGGCTCGCCCGGGAATTGATTCTGGCCAAGAAATTGACCAAATTTCAGGCCGAGGCCGTCTATCGCGACCGGCTCAAAGACCTCGTCATGGGCGAGTACGTCGTGCTCGATCGGATCGGCGCCGGCGGCATGGGCGACGTCTTCAAGGCCCGGCATCGGAAGATGGATCGGCTCGTGGCCCTGAAAGTGCTGCCCGACCGGGCGATGGAAACTCCGGACGCGGTGCAGCGGTTCTATCGCGAGGTGCGCGCGGCGGCCCGGCTGACGCATGCCAATATCGTCACCGCTTACGACGCCGGCGATTATCAGGGCACGCATTTTCTGGTCATGGAATACGTCGACGGCCAGGACCTTTCACAGATCGTCAAACAGCACGGGCCGTTGACCGTCGAACAGGCGGTGGACTGCACGTTGCAGGCGGCCCGGGGGTTGCAGTGTGCTCACGAGCAGGGCGTTATCCACCGCGACATCAAGCCGGCCAACCTGCTGTTGGACAAACAGGGCACGGTCAAGATCCTCGACATGGGCTTGGCTCGGTTCGCACAGGCGGCGGGCGACGACATCGACCGGCTGACCAGCACCGAACAAGTGATGGGCACGTGCGACTACATGTCGCCCGAACAGGCCGAGAATACCCACGAAGCCGATCACCGGTCCGATATCTACTCGCTGGGCTGTACGTTCTATCGGATCTTGACCGGCAAGCCGGTCTACTCGGGCGAGACGCTGGTCAACGTGTTGATGGGCCATCGCGAGGGCCGGATTCCTTCGCTACGGGCAACCCGGGAGGAAGTGCCCGACGCGGTCGACGCGGTCTTCCAGAAGATGTTGGCCAAACGGCCGGAGGACCGGCAGCAGTCGATGGCCGAGGTGGTCGCCGAGTTGGAAGCCTGCCGCAAGCCGGAAGACGACACGGGCGACGGCCTGCGCCGCGAGTCGTCGAG
>JABMRP010000945.1 GCA_013202535.1 Planctomycetota bacterium | reverse complement strand
GCGTCGTCTCGGGTCAACAACTCCAGCAGATAGCGGCCGTAATCGTTATTCTGCCGGCGGGCCAATTCGCGGAACCCGTCGGCGGTAATAAACCCTTTGAGCAGGGCGATCTCCTCCAGGCAGGCGATTTTCAGCCCCTGCCGCTGCTCGATCGTTTCGACGAAATTGGCCGCGGGCGACACCTAGGGCCTGCCCCCTTCTGTCCTCTCGGCTGTTTGCCTATCAGAAAGGTCCCTCGTTTCCTCTTGCTTCGATATGGCGGACAAAATCCTCCGTGGTGACTTCGCTCACCATCGCCTGCCGAATGATCGGACCCAAGCGGTTGTTGCAGAACGGTTGGGTCACTACGTGACCAACCTTTTGCCCCGGCAACTTGACGATCAAGGGCACGCGGCGCAGGTCTTCATCCGGCCTCCAGCCATGGTCTGAGGTGACGATAAGAAGGGTGTCGTCGTACCGGCCTTCACTCCTTAGTTGGGCCACCAATCGCCCCAAGACCTCGTCGACGTACCCGAGTTGCCGGAGGTAGCCTGCGGCATCGTTAGGTCCCCGACTGTCCCCGCCGGTATGGCCGTAATAGGTCCCGTCGGCGTTGAAGACGAACGGTCTATGCGGAATGCCCCAATGGACAAATAAGAGCGAGTTGGTGGGGCTCTCGGCAACAAACCAGGCGACCTCACTCTCGATCTCTCGATTCAATTCGTGCCAAAACCGGCTATAAATCCGTGGCTCCAAGTCACGGACCAGCGACTGGCTGATCGGGTCTCGCAAGTACTGGAAGTTGTGTGCGACGAACATCAGCATTTTTTCGCCAAATGAATCTCCCTTCGGCCAATGACTGGGCGAAAAACAATAGTCGAGGATGTCGCCATGAATTCTTCGATGAGGGATATAGAAACCAATGAAGGCCGCATTGTAGCCGGCCTCGTTGGCCTGCTCGAACAGGCTGCGTTTACCACGCGTCAGATGATGGGGGTCGTCGGGCTGCCACGGGCTGTCGTTGCCGGCATCCTCGCTGGCAAGGTCAGTTTGGTACATTAACTCTAGTAGCGAATACGTCGTCTTTGTTGCCGGCGATAGGGCATGTTGAAAGCAGACCGCATTCGTTGCCAAACGATTGGCATGCTCCAAGTTGGGGAGAAACCGCCCATCTTCGGTGCTTTGCTCCCACGACCATCCGTCGAAGACGACAAACAGGACGGGATGGGCTTGGGGCTTATCCGCAACGGACCACTGGCCTGCCGTTGGCTTGGCTTCGCGTTGTGGACCCCAAGTCTGATTGGTTAGCAGTAGGAAGAACACAATGATCGGAAATGGTGAAAAAATCAGACATATACTTCGCGTGAACCGGGCAAACCAGAACTGCGGTCGGCCGATTTGAATTCCAATCACCAAGAACGAAGCCATGAACGCCGCAAACGCCGCGTTGCGGACCCGAGAGTCGGTGTGTTGACCGGCATCCGGTAGGGCGATCAGGCCGTCGGCGATCAGCAGCATCAGCAAGACCTCGTAGCCGCGGCACAACCAACCCCATTGCTTCCATAGGGCAACGGTCGACACGCTCCACAAGATCGCGGCCACCAACAAAATCGTCGCCGCCCTGGCGAGACCGTCTGACGTTTGCCAGATCATCCTGAATGAGTTGTGCGGTGTCAGAAGGCTACCGATCTGTGCCGTGAAGACCAAGGTGGCCACAAACAACGCAACGGCAAACTCGCGGAATGTGTTCGTCAAAAGACGTACGGTGTGATTGGGGAGAGCATTGGGCGGCATGGTGACTCCGGGGGGTGTCATTCCGAGTCGTCGTCGTCGGGCCGTTTCCAGAAGCAGGCAAGCCGCAGCATGCGACCGATCGAACGGCGAAAGAAGGCAATGCCCCCGATCACCCCGGCAACGACCAACTGGATGAGGATTGTCCCCGACATCGGATCGATGTAGGCAACCAAAGGCGAACCAAACACGACGTGTCTCCTTGCTGATTTCAAACGATCGGCAGCCCGACTCTTCCTATCCAAGTCGCCGGGCAACCAGGGGCTTTGGGCGACTAGGGAATTGTAGCACGGCGGGAGCCGAAACCCAGGCAGTGGGCGCCGATCCATCTCATTTTCGCCAAACCGCACGTTTCTCGCAACCCGGATGTTCCGTACAACCCGACCGCGGATGCGGCTCGATCACCCTCCCAGCGCGTCGTCTCGGGTCAACAACTCCAGCAGATAGCGGCCGTAATCGTTATTCTGCCGGCTGGCCAATTCGCGGAACCCGTCGGCGGTAATAAACCCTTTGAGCAGGGCAATCTCCTCCAGGCAAGCGATTTTCAGTCCCTGACGCTGCTCGATCGTTTCGACGAAATTGGCCGCCTGGAGCAGCGATTCGTGGGTGCCCGTGTCGAGCCAGGCAAAGCCCCGGCTAAACACCTCCACGCGCAACTGGCCGCGGGCGAGATACTCGCGATTGACGTCGGTGATCTCCAACTCGCCCCGGACTGACGGGCGCAAGTTGGCGGCGATGTCGATCACCTGGTTGTCGTAGAAGTAGAGGCCCGTCACCGCATAGTTCGACTTCGGCCGCTCGGGTTTCTCCTCCAGCGAAAGGGCATTGCCCTGGGCGTCGAGGTCGACGACGCCGTAGCGATGCGGATCGCGGACCGAGTAGCCGAACACGGTGGCCCCGGTCTCTTGAGCGGCCGCCCGCTTGAGCATCTGCTGAAACCCTTGGCCGTAGAAGATGTTGTCGCCCAGCACCAGGGCCACGTGATCGGAGCCGACAAACGCGCGGCCGAGAATGAACGCTTGGGCCAAGCCACCCGGCTCGGGCTGCACCTTGTACTCGATCGAAAGCCCGAGGTCGCCGCCGTCGCCCAGCAGCCGCTCGAACAACGTGATGTGCTCCGGCGTCGAGATGAGCAGGATCTGACGGATGCCGGCCAGCATCAACGCCGACAGCGGGTAGTAGATCATCGGCTTGTCGTACACCGGCAGCAATTGCTTGCTGATCGCCAGCGTGATCGGATGCAAGCGCGTACCGGCGCCGCCGGCCAGGATGATCCCCTTATTGCAGTGCGTTGGTTGGCTCATGTGTCTCTTTCCCGCGATCAGGAGATTATTAGTCCTCGCTCAGCCCCAGGCGCTCGCGCCGGTAGCTTCCCGAGGTGACTCGCCCGACCCACGTCGAGTGGTCGAGATACCACTGCACCGTTCGCCGCAGTCCGGAGGTAAAGTCTTCTTGTGGCTTCCAGCCGAGTTGGCGCTCGATCTTGCCCGCGTCGATCGCATACCGGCGGTCGTGGCCCGGGCGATCGGTGACGTAGGTAATCAGCGAGGTACACGGAGCATGGGGCAGATCGGGACACAAGCGGTCGACGAGCGCGCAGATCTCGTGGACCACGTCGAGGTTCGCCCGTTCGCAGTTGCCGCCGATGTTGTACACCTCGCCGACAACGCCGCCGGCCAATACCGCGCGAATCGCCCGGCAGTGATCCTCGACGAACAGCCAGTCGCGGATCTGTTGCCCGTCGCCGTAAACCGGCAGCGGCTTCCCCTCACAAGCGTTGAGGATCATCAGCGGGATCAGCTTCTCGGGAAATTGGTACGGGCCGTAGTTGTTCGAGCAATTGGTCACCAGCACGGGCAGGCCGTAGGTGTGGTGGTAGGCGCGAACGAAATGATCGCTGGCCGCCTTGGAGGC
>JABMRP010000097.1 GCA_013202535.1 Planctomycetota bacterium | reverse complement strand
GGCATGGGCGGCGGCATGGGCGGTATGGGTGGCATGGGCGGCATGGGAATGTAATCCCGGCTCGTTCAGTCCCCCGCGGCGATGCCCGGGATCGGCCAAACCAACGAAAATCAATTCCAAGTGATAAGGAATCCTATCCGATGAAGAAAATCAATCTCAGGCCTTTGGATGATCGCGTGGTCGTCGAGCCGGTGGAAGCAGAGGAAATGACGGCCGGCGGGATCGTATTACCGGACGCCGCCAAGGAGAAGCCTCAGCGCGGAACCGTCTTGGCCGTTGGTCCCGGCAAGCTGCTGGACAGCGGCCAGCGGGGCGAACTTTCCGTGGCCATCGGCGACGAAGTGATATACGGCAAGTACGCCGGAACCGACCACGAAGTGGGCGACCGCGAACTGAAGATCCTTCGCGAGAGCGATATCCTGGCCAAGGTTGTCAAATAACCCCCGGGTAACCGAGTCATAACGCCATTAAGTGACGACACGCTACGGTGTACGTCACGTTACCATCAACCGAAGAGGAGCCGCCGAGGTGGCGAAACAATTACTGTTCGACGACCACGCCCGAGCCAAGATGCTCCGGGGTGTTGACAAGCTGGCCGACGCCGTTGCGATAACCATGGGTCCGACCGGCCGGAACGTCATTATCGACAAGTCGTTCGGCGGTCCGACGGTGACCAAGGACGGCGTCACGGTGAGCAAGGAAATCGAACTCGAAGACCGCTTCGAGAACATGGGCGCCAAACTGGTCAACGAGGTGGCCTCGAAGACCTCCGACGTGGCCGGCGACGGCACCACCACCGCGACCGTGCTGGCCCGGGGTATCTTCCGCGAAGGTTTGCGGAATATCGCCGCGGGCAGCAATCCCATGGCCATTCGCCGGGGAATCGAGAAGGCGGTCGACGCGGCTTTCGAGCATCTCGGTTCGATGGCCAAGGCGGTGACCAAGAAAGAGGAAATCGCCGACGTCGGCACGATCAGCGCCAACAACGATCGCGAAATCGGCAATCTCCTGGCCGAAGCGATCGACAAAGTCGGCAAGGACGGCGTCATTACCGTCGAAGAGGGTAAGACGGCCGAGACGACTTACGAGCTGGTCGAAGGCATGCAGTTCGACAAAGGGTATCTGTCGCCCTACTTCATCAACCGCACCGCGGAGATGGATTGTCAACTGGAAGACGCCTACATCCTCATCCACGAGAAGAAGATCAGCAACCTGCGTGAGTTGGTCCCGATTCTCGAGACGGTCAGCCAGTTGGCCAAGCCGCTGCTGATTATCGCCGAGGACATTGAGGGCGAAGCCCTGACCGCGCTGGTGGTCAACAAGTTGCGTGGCGTGCTCAACGTCGCGGCGGTCAAGGCGCCCGGTTTTGGCGATCGCCGCAAGGCCATGCTGGGCGACATCGCCATTCTCACCGGTGGCACGATGATCAGCGAGGATCTGGGACTGAAGCTCGAAAACCTCACGGTGGAGCAACTCGGCCAGGCCAAGCAGATCACCATCGACAAGGACTCGACGACGCTGGTGCGAGGCGCCGGGAAACGGGCCGATATTGCTGCCCGGGTCGATCAGCTTCGCCGGCAGATCGACTCGACCGACAGCGACTACGACCGCGAGAAGTACCAGGAGCGTCTGGCCAAGCTCAGCGGCGGCGTGGCGATCGTTTCGGTCGGTGCCAACACCGAAACCGAGATGAAGCAAAAGAAGGCCCGAGTGGAAGACGCCCTGCACGCCACCCGCGCGGCGGCCGAAGCGGGCGTCCTGCCCGGCGGCGGCGTCGCCCTGCTGCGGTGTCGCGAGGCGGTTGCGAAGGCCCGAGGCGGCGCTCGCGGCGACGAGAAGATCGGCGTCGACATTATCCACAAGGTATTGGAGATGCCCTTGCGGCAGATCGCCGACAACTGCGGACTGGACGGTTCGGTCGTGGCCGACGAGGTCAGCCAGAAGCCGACCAACACCGGCTACGAAGCCAACGCCGGCAAGTACTGCGACATGATCAAAGCGGGCGTCATCGATCCGCTGAAGGTGGTCGCTACCGCTCTGGAAAACGCCGCCAGTATCGCCGCCCTGTTGCTGACCACCGAAACGCTGGTAACCAACCTCGAAAAAGAGGACAAGGACAAACAGCGTATCGAGGGGAGTATTCGGTAACGCCGGCGAAGCGTGCCAGTTGTTTTATCCACCACGAGTAGAACCACCGGGCCACCTCGCCAGTCGAGGTGGCCCGTTTTAACGTAGAGTTGGATACCGCCGGCGGTCGAGTCGGATACGCTCGTAAGTTCCCTCGCGGAGCACGGGAACCGGGGCAGCGTGGAAACGAGAAAAATGGCCGACAAACGCGACTACTACAAGGTTCTCGGCGTCCAGCGAGACGCTTCGGCAAAAGCTATCGCCGACGCGTATCGGAAGCTGGCGATGAAATACCACCCGGACCGCAATCCGAACGACGACGAGGCCGTGACGAACTTCAAGGAAGGGGCCGAGGCGTTCGAGGTGCTCAACGACACCGAGAAACGGGCTCGCTACGACCGTTTCGGCCACCAGGGTATCGATGGAGTCGCCGGCGGCGCCCCCCATTTCCGCAACGTCAGCGATATTTTCGAGGCCTTTGGCGACGTCTTCGGCGATTCGCTCTTCGGCGATCTTTTCGGTGGCGGCCGTGGCCGCGGACGCGCTCGACGCGGTAGCGATCTTCGCGTCGACGTCACGATCGATCTCTTCGAGGCGGCCCGAGGAACGTCGCGGGTGTTGAACATCAAACGCCACCAGGCATGCACCACCTGTGGCGGTTCCGGAGCCAAGCCGGGAACTCAACCCGAAACATGTCGTTATTGTGGCGGCCAAGGCCAGGTCGTTCAGTCGACCGGTATCTTCTCCGTGCAATCGGCTTGCCCGTCGTGCAAGGGCAGTGGCAGCGTCATTCGCGAGGGATGTTCGTCGTGCCGCGGTTCGGGGTTCGTTCCGAAGAAAGTCAAACGGGAAGTCACCATCCCGCCGGGCGTCGACGACCAAATGCAGTTGCGACTGGCCGGCGAAGGCGAACCGAGTGCCGAGCGTGGTCCGGCGGGCGACTGCTACTGTGTGATTCACGTCACCGAACATGCCTTGTTTCAACGCGACGGCCAGCACCTGATCTGCCGTGTTCCCATCACCTACCCCCAGGCCGCTCTGGGAGCTACCGTCGAAGTGCCCACCCTCGACGGACCGGAAACGCTGGACGTGCCCGCAGGCACGCAAAGCGGCGAAGTATTCAAGATGCGCGGGCGGGGAATGCCGCACGTGCGCGGCCGCGGCCGGGGCGACTTGCTGGTGCAGGTGAACATCGAAGTGCCCGCGAAACTGGCCGAGCGAGAAGAGACCCTGCTGCGCGAACTGGCCGAACTGGAACACGCGCACGTCTCGCCCAAACGAAGAAGCTTCTTCAAGAAGCTTAAGGAATACTTCGTTCCCCACGCCGAACAGGAACCGACGGAGGATTGAGCGTGCCCTGGAACAAGCGAAAAAAGACACCCGCGCCGGACGTCCAGCCCGAGCCCAGCGACGAGCAACCGGCCGATGCGCCACGCGCAGTGGACGCCGCGAAGAAGTCTCAAGAAGAGAATTCAACGGCGGCGCCCGAGGTCGAGATGATCGATGGCGAACTACTCGATGGCGAAGCGGATGAAGGCGCGGCCGATGGCGGCGACGAGATCGAACAACTGCGGGCCGAGTTGGAGGAGGCCAAGGACCGGGCTCTGCGCGTCGGGGCCGAGTTGGACAACTTCCGCAAACGGGCCGCCCGGCAAATGGAAGAAGAACGCCGCTACGCCAACATCCACCTCATGCGCGACTTGCTGCCCGCGATTGACAACATCGATCGGGCGATCGAGGCGGCCGAGAAGAGCGACGACGCGGCCGGTTTGCTGGAAGGGTTTCGCATGGTCGGTCAGATGTTGGGAGACACGCTAAAGCGTTACTATTGTCAGCCCATTGATCCACTGCACGATCCGTTCGATCCCGCTTGGCACCAGGCGATCTCCCAGATGCCCTCCGAGGAATATGAGGCCAACACCGTGATCGTCGTCACACAGACAGGATTCCAACTCCACGATCGGGTGGTTCGTCCCGCCCAGGTGATTGTTTCCAGCGGCCCTCCGCAGCCGCCCGAAGAGGACTAAGTTTAGCCCCGGCACTTGTGCCCGGCGTTTGGAAGCACGATTGTTCCCCTTTTTCCCTCCCCAGCGCCGGGCACAAGTGCCTGGGCTAAACTTCAGGGGCGGTGGACATGGCGAAATAGGGGTGTTAGGATAAGTGATTCTCGGCACGTCGCGGGCGTGCCGCAACGATACAAGAGAGGACAGATCACGATGCCGACCTACGACTACGTGTGCGATGCGTGCGACCACGAGTTCGAGTTGTTCCAATCGATTACCGCCAATCGCAAGCGGAAGTGCCCCGAGTGCGGCAAGCCGAAACTGCGCCGATTGATCGGTGCCGGTGCGGCGATCGTGTTCAAAGGGTCGGGATTCTACCAGACGGACTATCGCAGCGATTCGTATCAGAAGAGCGCCTCGGCCGAGAAAGAGGCGCGCACGAAATCGACCAACGGAGACGGCAAGTCGGCCAAGAAATCGAGCACTGCGGCCAAGTCGGGCTCGAAGACCGATTAGCGATGAAAGTCTCCGTGCGCGTTAGCGCGGTAACACGCTACGGCTTCTTCGAGATCGCCCCGATGCTGTACGTCCGGGGATACTCCGACTGGCGGCGGTAGGATTGGCCCAGTTTGAGCTTCTGCCCGTCCAACGCTCCGTCGGCCGTAACGATCGTCATTCGCGCCCTCGGCGTGTCCTCGAATTCCACGGCCCCGGCGTTCTGGTTGCCGGCGAGATCGCCCGTGTGCCATCCGAAAAGATAGCCCGAGCCCACTTCATCGCTGCCCTGGGCCACCTCGAAGGGGAAGCTTTGCAGGCCGGTTCCGGCGTTGGTTTGGGTCTTGCCGATGCCGGTCAACTTGTAGGCTTTGTCGGTGATCTTGAAGATCAGCGGGGTAACAAGGTGCCCCTGCTGCGCGGCGCCGTT
>JABMRP010000944.1 GCA_013202535.1 Planctomycetota bacterium | reverse complement strand
GGGGACGAGGATCTTCAAGCCACGTTCTTCGATTTCTGGACGCTCAAAGAAGCCTACATCAAGGCGCGGGGGAAGGGGTTGTCGATCCCCCTGCGCCAATTTGCGTTCGATCTGGCCCCCGATCGGGCGCCGGTCATTTCGATGGATCGCCACTGCGAGGACACGCCGGCCGGCTGGCAATTCATCCAGCTCGATCTGCCCGGCGGATACCGCGTTGCCTTGGCCGTGCGCTTGCCGTCCGCGGCGGCGTTCTCGCTACGATTGCGGGAAACGGTGCCGACGGTGAGCGACGGCGACGAGCGAATCCTCAGCGGGCGGCCCCGCGGCCGTTGGGTCGTGTGAGCGACGGTTCGGGGTCAGACCCTGTTTTCAGGCTTTCGGTTCTGTGCATTCGGGCCGCGGGTGGAATCCAGTAATCGAAAGCCTGAAAACAGGGTCTGACCCCGGGGCCCTGCGGTCGTTGAAGAACCTCACTCGACCGGGATCGTGAGCGTCAACGAAAGGACGCCTTCGCCGGAGACGATCTTGAGGTTCCCGTTCAGTTCGTTAACGACCGCGGAGAGTTGAGCCCGGTGATCGGATGATTCCCTTTCGGTCGAGTCGCCGCCGCCGGTAATCGATAGGGTCGCCGCCGTTCCCTGGGCCGCAAGTCTCATCACGATCGGTTCGCCCTTGTCCGGCGACCCGAGGAACAGATCGAGAGCGGCAAAGACGATGTATTGCAGGCCAAAGGGATTGGATCGCACGGGGACGGATTCCGGGGGAAGCTCGCAATCCAAGCGGCAGCCTGCCTGGGCGACGTGTCGCTGCGCCAAGGCGGTGATATTCTCCAACAGCGCGGCCAGATCGAAAGAGGCCGTCTGCTCATCCGCGGCATGAGCGAACCGGCCGAATCGCTCCATGATTTCCGTTCCCTTTTTCACCTGTCGCGACACCTTCTCGCAAAGCGATCTCCACTTCGCGGCATCCGCCGGAGAGGATCCCCCGGCATCCGCCAGAAGATCGTCCATGAGCCCCGCGTACTGGTCGATGATCGCGAAAACGTTTCGTATGTCGTGGCCCACGCCGGCGGCAATCCGGGCGAAGAACGGCAGTTCGTGGTTTCGGGCCGGGTGGTCTTGAGGCTCGGTCATTAGTCGCTGTTTTCCTGTTCTAATCCTGCGTTGGCCGCTTGACGGGAAGGCGTACGGTGAACGTACTTCCTTTGCCGATTTCGCTTTGGACGTTGATGTGGCCGCCCAGTTTCACCACCAGACCGTATGTGATGGAGAGTCCCAATCCGGTTCCGTACTCCAGTTTGGTGGTGAAAAAAGGCTCGAAGATGCGCTTGAGGTTCTTCTCCGGGATCCCGTGTCCGTTATCCGTGATCATCACGGTAATCGTGTTCTCGTCCCGCAATTCCATGGAGATGTCGACGCGGCCTCCGTCGTCCACCGCGTCGAAGGCATTGGTGAGGATATTGAGAAACACCTGCTGCAACTGTCCCCGGTCGCTCTCGATCGCGGGCAGCGTCTTGGGGATGTCGGTGGTGATGTTGAGATTCCGATAGCCGGCCAGTCGTCTCTCGAAATTCAGCACCTCCTCGATCAATGCGCGGAGGTCGATGGGCGTGGTCGTCGGCTCCATCGTCTTGGCGAAACCGAGCAGGCCGTGCGTGATGGCGGCGCATCGAGTCACGGAGTTCCGCACCGAGTCGGCGATGGCCAGGAAGCGTTCCCGATCCGGCGGAGCGTCCGTCAGCGTGAGCAAATCCGTCAACAGACCGGCGTTTTCCTCAATGATCGACAGCGGGTTGTTGATCTCGTGCGCCACGCCGGCGGCGAGTCTTCCGATGGAAGCCATGCGGTTGGTGTACTCGACGTTGTGAAGCACTTCGGCCAACTGCTCGTCCGCTCCGTGAATACGGCGGAGCAGATTGGTGGCGAACCAGAGCGTCGACGCGAGGAGGAAAACGGCGCTGACTCCGAGGATCCAGAACGAATGGTTTCGGGGATAAATCCGGTCTTCCATGACGTCTTTCGGCGACGTCAGAACAACGAACACCAGCGGAGAGTCATCGATTCGGGCGTATCCCAGAATGTCGGCGTCGCCGGATTGGTCGGTGATCTCGACGTCCTTGGCGGCCGAAAAGTCCAGCGGCGCACCGGTCGGGTGACGCTGGAGGATATCCCCGCCGAGTCGCGGGCGCGTTTGCGGCAGGCCGTCGCGGTTGGCCAGGAAGACATCGGCCGACGGGCCGAGTTCGAGGTCGAGAGACGCAAGATGCTCGGCGAGCATCTCCGCGTCGATCGTGGCCGCGAGAACAAAGAAGCGGCCATCTTCCCACCGGTCTCTTCGGACGGCGACCGTGAACCGACCGGTGCCGTCTTCTCCCCGAGTCACCTCGCTGATGCCCGCGCCACGCAGTTCGGCGTCGGTGAACCACTGGCGCCTGCCCGGCTCCCGCGTCTCCTCTTCGCCACGGCCGGCGTGGGACTGCCGAGTGCCGTCGGCATCGATGACGGCCAGACCCGTCAGGCCGTCGAGGGATTCGCTCGCTTGGATCAGCACGCGATCCAATTCCTCGGGATCGCGCAGTTGTGCGTACGAGTACTCGCCGGCGACTTTCGCCAAGGTGTCTTGGTGCCGTTGCAGGAATTCCTCGAAGGACCGGCGCGCATCGGAGACGAGCCGGCCAACGAAAGAGAAGGTCTCGGCCTCGATCATCCGGTCGTATTGGTATGCGTTGACCAGCGTCAAGATAACCACGGGAACCAGGGAGACCATGGCGGTGAAGAGCACCGCGTAAATCCAGAGTCGTTGGTAACGAGCGGGAACTTTCTTCCCGGCAACTTCCTTGCCCGTCGAGTTGGAAACGTTGTCGGCCGACTCGGCAGTCATTGGTTGTCCTTCTGCTTCCCGGTGGATGAATCCATCGCCGCTTTCCGCTTTTCCCATCTCTGCTTCGAGGCCATTTTCAGTCGCGGCAAGAGCTCGTGAAGATCGGCCGGTTTTCTCAAGTAGTCGAACGCCCCCAGATCGAGCGCCACCTTCTCGTCCTTCTGGCCGCCATGGCCGGTGAGGATGATGACTTCCAGATCCGGCCAGGATTTCTTCAGAAGCTTGAGAGTCTCCATGCCGCCGAGACCGGGCATCTTGCGGTCCAGCACGACGACGTCGGGATTCTCCGCCTCGGCGACCGACAGGGCCTCTTCCCCGTTGTGGGCAATACAGACATTGAGGTCCCGCATTCGCAGACGATCGGCCAGGGTCGTGACGAATTCCTTCTCGTCGTCCACCAGCAATACCCTGAGTTTTGTCACCTCGAAATTCCCTTTGCGTTGGGCGCCTGGGGTCCCTTCTTTCGATGCAGTATACCCTTGCCTACCCCTCCGCGGCAACCGGACAAATGGGCCGTTGCCGGAGGCCCCACTTCGTCGGCATCAGGCAACGGATCTAGTGGATCGAGAGTGTTGTGACGCGATCCAAGAAATGTCACGAGTTCCCGGCTCACTACTTGACAAGCGAACTAGAGACGGAGTTCAGTGGCTCGAACGAAACCGAGCAGATTTGTATGTTGGATTTCAAGTTCGTCACACACATGCGGAATCTTCGGCCCCTTACCGCGGGACTCTTCCGAGACAACGACAGCCTGATGGAGCCGTGCAACAGCGATCATCCAAGGGTCGGCCGCATGACGCCCTTTTCCTTCTTTCACGAGATGTTGAAACTGTGTGACGATCGAAGCGCCGGCCTGGATTATGGTTTCGTCCGTCGGGACAACCAGAAGGCTCTTTCGTTCGTGGACCCACCGATACGCATCATCTTCCTTCCTTTTCAGTTCATGAAGCACTTCTTCGGATATCAAGATGCGTTCGGCCGCTGCCCATTCGTCGAGCTTAGCCCAAATGGAGGGGAAAACATCAATCGGATATCGTCGATGCCAGGCTTCGAGGATCGCAGAAGTGTCGAGTGAGTACTTGCGCATGGGCGGTTACGGCTAAACCCTTGAGGGAAACAATTCCGCCTCCAACCGCCCAACGTGATTCAACTTCATGTCGAGCAATTCCGTGACATCACTTCCCGTGATGTTGCCTTCATCGTAAGCGCCAAGCACGAATCCCGTGAACGTCCGCCCGTTGTCACGCAGCTTAATCAGATGATAGGGCGGCCCGCCCTCCCTCTTCTTCATTGCTTCTCTCTGATGCTTGGCGCGATCAACAAAGTCTCTGCGATATTGATCCCGCCGGGCGTTGTATTCCGCGTTATTGAGAAGGCGGAGGCCGATGAAGCGTCGGGCGATTACCTCGCGACTAACGAGAAACACCTTGGCCATTTTCCGAATACGTGTATCAACGTCAAACGATTCGGTTGCCTTCAGTCTTTCGGTCAGTTCTCTTGCTGGGACCAACAGTTCCGCAGCCACGGCATTGCAGAAGACCTCCACCCGTGCGTCCGCGCTTCGGCTCCTGGGAGAAACATGGAGACCGGAAACCCCCTCAGCACCAAGAAGCAAATGAACATATTCGTGCAACAGACTGAATATACGCCCGCCCTCGCTATCTTTTGCGTTTACCATGATTGCAGGTGCGAATCGGTCGGGCATTGCAAACCCGCGCATTTCCTCGATCGGCACTCCTCCTGAGAGGAAGACAAAGACACCGATACGTTCGCAAGCCGCAATCCATGCCCGGTAAGCTTGAGCCATTCCCGTCCACGACTCCCGATCTGCCATTGATACGCGCAGCTGCCGACTGGCCTTCCTTGCCACGGCATCGACGGAATCGTCAAGGCTGACCGAGCCCACGAAACCTAGGGGCTTGGCTTCTTGTTGACGTGCATACTCAGACAACCACTTCTGACGATATTGGGTCTGACGAATGAGAAACCGGAGCTTCGATGAAAACTGGCCCTTCTGTGTCTGTGGCAGTTGCCGAAAGTCGCGGAGCGTACTGAAATCGCGAGGTGGTTCAGGGAGAAAAAAGACTGCCAGAGGGCGTCTGTAAACCTCACATGCCTTGCGGAGTTTCGCCAGCGTCGGTTGCTGGTCACTGGACTCCCAGGCTCTTAGCGTTTCAACTTCGATCCCAATCTTCTTGGCTGCAGCCGCATGGTCAAACCCCGCGGTCTTTCGAGCCCAGACCAAAACAGAAGGTGTACAGGGTGCTTTGATACTGCGAGTCATGAGAACGAAACCGATTGAAAACTCAGTTCCAGCAAGTTCAACCCAAATGCCATTATACCGCTGGCCATCCGGCGAATGCAAATTTGCCAGCAATAGGAGGAAGGTCGGCCATAAGCCACTTTCTTCCTCGACAGGGCCGGACGGATCACCGTATCATTGCCAGTGTCATCGGTCAGCCAGAGGCCAAGGCTTCTGCAAAAGAAGCTTCGTTGGCAAAGCATGCCCCTCGTGGTAACTGCCCGAAGGAATCGATTTCCGCTAGATGGGGGGTGCGAAAGACGTGCGAATTTCGTTGCCAACAACGTGGTTCTGGCATGGTGTAGCCCCCAGAATTCTTCAATACACACACTCCCGCGCCGCATCGGCGAAGACCTGGAGATTCTCCGGGGGTGTCTCGAAGAAGTGATCGGACAACGCGCAGATGTAACCGCCGCCCGAACCGACTTTCTCGAACAGCTCATGTACCTTGGCCCGGATCCGCTCGGCCGTGCCGTCGGTGGCCACGTTGAACTGGTCGAGGTGATACTTCTGCCACTGGTGAATCGAGCAAGGCAGCCGGTCCGGTTTCCCCCGCTCCAAAGCGCGGAGCATCCGCTCTTTGCTGGTCATCGTTTGGGTCATAGCCTGCGATTCGCTCCCGCTTCGATGGGTTCATGCGGCACGGACGCCCGTTTCCGTAGCATAGGGAAACAGACGGATTTCCGCTACCCCCACTATCACGAGCCGACCGACACGGCCGACCGGATCGACTTCGATCGCACCGCCCGGGTTGTCCGCGGACTGGAACAAGTGATTATCGATCTGGTGAAGTAACACGGACTACTCTCGGGTTACCATGCCTGTCCCCATTTTCGGACGGGCCATTGGAGTGCGCCGCGAAAAAGGGGGACAGGCACCTCGCGGCAGCCGTTTTCCAGAGGATTCGACCCATGATGTGCTCGGAGCCAGTCCCCCTTTTTCACTCCCGTTTACAGTTTGAGTGAAGTAAGTACGCGCTCTTGCCGCGGACGGCCGATTGGGCCACAATGTCTTCCACGAAGTTTTTTTCCGTTGGATTTTCCGGGAGGACGGATCGATGGCGTTTACGAGCAAGGCGGTGATGGGCGGGCTGGTCGCGATGGTTCTGCTGGTCGTCGGATTGGCCCACGGCGCCGAACCGGTGAACCTGCTGTCCAACGGCGGTTTCGAAGACGGCCTGTTCAAATGGCTGCCCGATCCGGGCCACACCCTGGTGCGCGAGGCGGCCGAGGCCCACT
>JABMRP010000943.1 GCA_013202535.1 Planctomycetota bacterium | reverse complement strand
TTGATCGAAGGCAGCGGCGGTATCTTCGACGTGACCGTGGACGGCAAGCTCGTCTATTCCAAAGGCCAAACCGGTCGATTTCCCGAGCCCGGCGAGGTGCTCGCGCTGGTCAAAGACCTCTGAGCCGATCGCGGCAACAGCCCCTCCATCGGGGTGTTTCTCGTCGGGTATCTTGCCAGGGAGGCAACGACGGATTCCCCGGTCCGGCTGATGGTGCGCTCCACCCAATCGGTGGTGTGCGTTCTTCTCGTCAGACGGATGTTCGTTGCACCGGCCGCGTGCTTTAATAGACAATCTGTTTTCTCCGGGGGGCGGCCGATTCCCTGGCTGGGCGTGGCGGCGGCGGCAAAAGAACTCGATTATCGACAACAAGAGAAACGCGGATGGCAATCCTCCTGGACAAGCGGAAACTCCAGTGGCTGGTGCGACTCGGCCTGGTGCTGGTGATGGTCTATTTCTTCCTGGCGGCCATCCAATTGTTCGGCAATTCGGTCGAACACTTCGGCGCCAACGCGGCCAAAAACTTGTTTAGCGGATTAGAGAACCCGTTTGCCGGGCTGGCCGTCGGAATTCTCGCCACCGTGCTGGTGCAGAGTTCGTCGGTCACTACCAGTTCGATCGTGGTCATGGTCGGAACGGGCGATCTGCAGTTGGCCCACGCCGTGCCGATGGTGATGGGCGCCAATATCGGCACGTCGATCACCGCCGTGCTGGTCTCGCTGGGCCATATAACGCGAAAGGCCGAGTTTCGCCGCGCCTTTGCCGGGGCCACCGTCCACGACATGTTCAACCTGTTGACCGTGGCCGTCTTCTTTCCCCTCGAATTGGCCACCGGATACCTTCAACATGGCGCCGAGTGGCTCGTGGGAACCTTGCCGCTGGCGGGAGGCGAAGGCGGGTTCAAGAGCCCGATCAAGACGGCCGTCAAATGGTGCGCCAAAAAGATCGAGAGCGTTTTCTCCCAGGGCTTGGGCCTGGAGGACGGGATCCTGGCTTCGGCCCTCTGTGTGGTCGCCCTCGTCCTGATCGTCGGGTCGTTGATCGTGATTACCAAGAACATGCGGTTCTTGATGGCCGATCGTATCGAAGAGTGGCTCAATCGCGTGTTGCGCCGAAGCGGGCTGCTCGGGCTGGCCATCGGCGCGCTGATCACCGTGCTGGTGCAGTCATCGAGCATCACCACGTCGCTGCTGATACCCATGTTCGGAGCGGGAGTGCTGACCCTGGAAGCCGGTTTTCCCATCATGCTCGGGGCCAACATCGGCACCACGATCACCGCGATGCTGGCGGCTTCGGTGACCGGCCCGGCCGGCTTGACCATCGCCGTGGTCCACTTGCTCTTCAATCTCTCCGGAACGGCCCTCTTCTTTCCCTTCCGTTTCATGCGGCGCATTCCGATTCGCATGGCCGAACAATTGGCCGATCTGGCGATTAAGAACCGGTTTTGGGTGTTGGTCTACATCTTCGGCGTATTTGTCGCGGTGCCCGTTCTTGGTATACTGATCTGGAAATAGCAGGCTCAACGAGGATACCCGTTATGCTCAATTGGCTTTTCGGCGGCGAAGAATCCGGCGACGCCGGTCTGGACAGAATGCATTCCGCCTTCGGCCGGATGCTCGATGCCGGCCGTCATGTGTTCGACGTCACCGCCAACGCCTTTCTCGGCGGCACCGATCTGGAGGTCATCCGCCAGGACGTCTTCAAGACCGACAAACGGATCAACAAGGCCGAGCGGCGGATCCGCCGCGAGATCGTCGTCCATGCCTCGGTCCACGGGTCGTCGGTGTTTCCCGAGTGTCTGGTGTTGATGAGCCTGGTCAAGGACGCCGAACGGGTGGGGGATTACGGAAAGAACCTCTTCGATCTGGCCGAGTTGATGCCCCATCCACCATCCGGCGAGCATCTCGACGTGCTGATCGATCTGAAGGATCGCATCTCCGCCGAGATGGCAACCTGCCGCGAGGTGTTCGACGTGCGGAAGGCGGATCAGGCCGCCCGGGTTATCTGCAACGTCCGGGAGATCGAGGACTTCTGCGACCAGAAGGTATCCGACTTCATCCGGCAGCCCGACCAAACCGACATGGTGGCCGTCTACGTGCTCGCCTACCGCTACTTCAAGCGCGTCGCCTCGCACACCCGCAATATCACCTCCAGCGTGATCCAGCCGCTGCACCGGCTCGATTTTACCTCGAAGGTGACGGTTCCCGGAGATTTGCTCAACCAAGAGCCGGAAGCGGAAGAAGAGAGTTGAGTTACGGTGCGGCCTTTTCCTTTGCGGCCACGATGCGCGCGGTCAGATCGCTGAGGAAGCGGTCCACGGCGAGGTACTCGGCCGAATTGAGTTTGGCGGCCATCTTGGCCAAGGTGGCCTTCAACTGGGCCATTTCCGTCAGCATCTCGTCGTAAGCGCGGCTGGCGACCCCGGCTTCCGACTTGTCGGCCTCGCGCAGCAGGTCTTCGAGTTTCTCTCGTGCCGGGTCGAATTCTTCTTGCGACAGCAACGACGGCCAGCGAAGGTCGTCGGGCGAACCCAACTCGGCCGGCGGTGTCGTCTCGGCCGGCGTCGTCTCGGCGGGCAACGGCGGTTTCTCGCGCATCGACAGTTGTAAGCCGGGAAGACGATTGGGATCGGTCATCGGCACGGATGACTGGTATCGGGTGGAAGTGTATTGAGCGTGCTGTTGCGACATCCGCTGGGCTTGTGCCATGCGAAGCTGATCGACCGACCCTTGGGTCTGGCCGAGCGAACTCTGCTTGCTGCGCGATTGCTGCAAGAGCATACTGCTTTGGCCCGCCGCCTGGCTTCGTGTCGCCTGACGTTGCTCCTGCCCGAGTTGGCCCTTCTGCTGGATGTACTGGCGGTTGTAGCTGCCCTGTTGAGCAGCGGCTCCCCAGCCACCATAGTAGCGACCGGACGTCGACCCACCGTAAGGCAAGAACTGGGCCATCGCCGGCGAGGCCGCGCACAAGATCGTCATCACACAAGAAACCGGCCCGATCTTCCGCAAAATTCCCTGCCACATCATCGACAACTCCTCAAGAAGGCGATACTCGAAGGCCGTATGGAAAGACCATACGAAAGCGTGGCGACGCGAGGGGGCCGTTTTCTTGCCCGTGGCCGCGTCCTCCCCCCCGTGGGGAGATCACGCTCGACACTACCTGACTCTAGCTTACGTTTTCGCGTGCGCCCCCGGCCGTAAAACGGAAATCCCCCCCAAGGAGATTTTCCGCCCTCCTCGACGGAAAATAGGAGCTAACTTTCAAGAGACACTTGCCCCGGGAGCGCCCGCCACGAAGTATTCTAGGGAGACCGGCCGGCGTGGACCACTTTTTCCGAGGAGTTGCCGTGATGCGATTTGCCCGTAATCTGCTTTCCGTGGCCCTGATTCTCACCGTCGCTCGTGCCGCCGTGGCCGACAAGCCGGATGAACTCGCCCAAGCGAAAACCGCGATTCAAGCTCGCGCCGCAGCCATTCGCACCGCTTTTGCCGAACACAACGCGGCGGCCATCGCCGCCTTTTGGACCCCCGACGGCGACTTCGTCAACTCCGACGGCCGCCGGGTCGAAGGCCGGGAAGCCATCGAGGGGGCGTTCGCCCAGTTTTTCGAGGAGAACCCCGACGTGACGGTCCGCACGACTCTCCTTTCCGTGCGACAGATCGCCCCGGGCGTGGTGGTCAACGACGCCATCGCCGAAGCGTCGCCGAGACCGGCCGGGCCACCCAAGGAGTACCGTTTCAGCCTCGTCAACGTCAGGCGGGGCGGCAAATGGCTCGTGGCCGCGGCACGCGAAGCCGCCTTGCCGATCCCGTCGAACTACGAGTATCTCAAAGAGATGGAATGGATGATCGGCGATTGGCACGCGGCCCGCGACGACGCCGTCCTGCAAAGCAAGTGCGACTGGACCCCCAACAAGAACTTCATCATCCGCTCCTACACCGTCGATCGGCAGGGACGACTCGATATCGGCGGCCTCCAGCGAATCGCCTGGGATCCCGTCGGGCGGCGAATCACAACGTCCTCGATCGATTCCGACGGCAGTGTCTTCCAGGGCGTCATGACCCGACGGGATAACCGCTGGACGGAAAAGGAAACCGGCACCCTCCGAGACGGGACACCCGTTTCGTCGACCACCATCATCACCCGGATCGACAACGATACCTTCACCCTGCGATGTGTCCAGCGTACCGTCGGCGGCGTGCCGCAAGACGACATCGACACGATCAAGATCCGCCGGAAAACGTCCGACGAGTAAAGCGGTTTAGCCCCGGCACTTGTGCCCGGCGTTTCCCTAGCGAGGTCGTTTCCGTTTTCCCGCCCAACGCCGGGCACAAGTGCCCGGGCTCAACGGCTCGAAATGGGAGCAGGCCCCCGTTTCCGGCAGGGCGGGGGGGATTGCGGCCCCGACGCTCGGCGGTATACTGACCGATGCGTATCTGGGGAACCGGCCGATTCCGGCTCGTCCGTCTGAAGTGCATCTGGTTTCCGCTACCTGGGAGCACGGGTGCTTCTTCTCTATCGCCGGACGGGCGGAGAATCGCGGAAAAATGGCATGGCTTGCCAATAATCCCCGAACAGGCCCGAATAGAGCGGATGAACCCGTTTTCCTTTCAGTCCCGGAGGTATTGAAGCGATGACGACTCGACCCACAATGGTTGCTGCCGGTGCGATGATCTTGGCGACCTTGGCCCTGGTGGGGCCTGCCCCTGCGGCCAATGTCCTGGAGGTCATCCCGGCCGATGCGCTGGGCTTTGTCACGGTCAACCGACTGGCCGATGCCGACGCGAAACTTGTCTCCCTGGGCGAGCGGATGAAGTTGCCCATCCCCAGCGCCTTGACCGCGATGAAGACGATGGCCGGCATCAAGGAAGGGCTTGACGAAAAGGGGACCATGGCCTGGGCGCTGTTTTCCGCCGGAGAGGAGGAGTTCGAGCCGGTGATGATCGGATTCGTACCGGTGACCGATTACCAGGCGTTCATCGCCCAACTGAAGCCCGAGAAAGCCTCGGCGAAGATCACCACGGTGGAAGTCGGAAGAGAGACGTTGGTGGTGGGCCAGGCCGGTGATTTCGCCGTCATGGCCGAGGCTTCCGAACGCCGCGTCTTGAAACGAGTGCTGAAATCCACCAAGAACATTGCCGGGCAATTGGCCCCGATGCAAGTCTGGCTGGACGAGAACGACGGCTCGCTGGTCGTGACCCGGCAGGGAATCGAAGCGATCGCGACCGCCGCCCGAAAGGGTCTCAAGGATGCCAAGGAGGCGATGGGCGCGATGGGCGACGAGGGCCAGATGGCCATAGCCGGGCTGTCGATGTACGACGGGCTTTTCGACGCCATGGAGGCCGAGGTCGATACGTTTGCGGCGGGGGCCCGTTTGGACGACCAGGGCAATACGCACCTGCTCAGCCGCACCCGATTCGTGGCCGGCGGACAAGCCGCCAAGATGGCAGGCGATTTCAAGGGATTCGAGGGGCACCCCCTGGCCGGTTTGCCCTCGGGACCGTTCGTCTTCGCCGGCGCGGGGGTCATGCCCGAGGGAATGGCCGAGGCGGTGATGAAAATGTCGATCGGCATGATGAAGGCCATGCCCCAACTGTACGGCCTCGATGAAGAGCAGGCCGAGAAGCTACTGCGCCCCTCGATCGAAATGATGAAGAGCATGCACAGTATGTCGATGCGAATGGGAGTGGGCAAGGAAAACGCATCGCTCTATAGCGAGATGAACGGCATTATGCGGGTCGACGACGCGGCGAGTTTCATGGCCGACTACGCGAAGTACATGAAGGCCTTCAGTTCGGCGGTTGGTAGCGGCGAGGGGGCGATGAAGGGGCTCTTCAAGATCAAGAGCAAGGAGATCGAAATCGACGGCCGCCCCGCCTTGCAGTTCGAGATGGCGATCCCCACCGCGGGCATGGGCGGGACGGGACCCGGCGCGGTGGAGATGGAGAAGATGATGGCGAAGATGTTCGGCCCGGGCGGCAAGATCATGGTCTACATCGCCGCGGCCGACGAGCATACGGTGGTCTTCGTCTACACGTCAAGAGATGAGTTGCGGCGGTGTATCGAAGCGGTTCGCAATCCCCAGGGCAGTCTTTCCGCCGACCCCGGCGTGGCCAAGACGGATGCCCTGCTGCCGGAGAATGCCCCCTGGGTCGGCTATTGGAGCCCCGGCGGTACGGTTGCCTTTGTGCAGCGGATGATGGGTATGTTCGTTCCAGAGGTGGAAAAAGACTTCAAGATCAAGATCCCCGATTTTCCCGAGACGCCGCCCGTCGGCTTCGCGGCGAATCTGACTTCCGGCGAGTTGCAGACCGACCTGGTCGTTCCCGCGGCGGTATTGCAGGCCACCGGCAAGTACATCGCCGAGGTCCAAATGATGATACAAATGAACTCGCAACCTCTCGACCTGGATCGGCTACTGCATCCCGAAGCAGAAGTTCCCGAGGTGAATTGATGATCACCCAGGGGTGGTGTTACGGCGTGGTGCGTTTCATCAGAATGGCGCCCGACCACGGCCCCAGCGTGATGCTCGGCTGGGCCGGAGCGCCACGGAGCCCGCCTTGGGGCACGCGTCCCTGAAAATCGACCAGCCCACCGCCCCATGGCGTGAGGACCTCGTACTTGGCATGGTCGCCGGCCAGCGACGTCTTCCGCGTCACCTGCGACGGGTTGAGCAGTACAATACCGCGCTCGAAATGGCGGAAGTAGATTCCGCTGGAGTGCCGCAAGCGGTCGATCTCCTCCGGCGCGGTTCGGCGCACCGGGGCGCCGATCTTCAAGTCGTATTCCGGCCACCAATTCAGGTTGCCGTCGATCCCGTGACCGCGGGGCATGAGGTTGATGTAGCTGCGGCCGTGTTTCAGGAGGAGAAAGTTGCAGAAGAACCAAAGCCGGCCCTGGATGTCTTCCGGCCCCTTGCAACTCGACTGGGCAATGTAGATCTTGTCGTTGCGGATCAGTTTGAGCGTATTGTTCGTCTGAATCTGCCAGTCGGCATGGTTGGACCTCATGCCAAAACCCTCGACCATGGCCCCATGCACGTCTTTGAAATAGGCCGCCGTCGTATCCCAACCGGTCACCTGATTGCCGATATTGGGAATGAAATAGACGCCGGCCCGATCCAACTCCCGATACGCGTAACCGTAGAACGCTTCCAGGTGGGGCAGGTAGCCGAGATAGGGCGCGGTCCCTAACGGCGAGTTCGCCAACTCCGGCGGTACCGCGTAGGGAATATGGCATCCGTCGGCAAACACGCCGTCGGCACCGCTTCTCCTGGCATCGCGAAGGACGGTCCGCGCCCAATACTCTTTCCACCCGTCGTTGAGGTTGCCGTTGACGCGGCCCGAAATGTCCATGATGTATTCGTGCTTACCGGCCACGATCTGGTAGACTCGCCGCGGTGGCCGATCCCCGGTGTGATAGAACCAGTCCTCGTGCTGCGTGATGGTTGCCCAGTCGTTGACCCAGCGATCGTTGTGGATATAGTTGGTAAGCGACGGATCGCTCTCGCGAACACCGAGGCGATATTGGAGCATGATGAAATCGGGGTTGATCGCCCGATAATCGTGGATCAGCCGGGAAGTCAGCTTCTGCGTGCCCACGTAATACAGCGCGGCAAACCGTTTCTGCCGGGAGGTCAAATCGGCCGGCAGTTGATCCACGAACACACGGATCCGATCCCACGTATCGGGAAATCGCCGCGCCGGCTCAAACGCGATACCGACGTCGGCCAGCAAAAGGCCGGCCAGCACCGCCAGAAGAAAAGCAGCCGCCAGGATTGCCGGATGCCGCGTGGTACACGCATCGCACCTTCGACCGGAAGTAAGCGTTGGGCTATTGCCCGTGGGAATCGCCATCCACCCGCCTCCCGTGGCCAGTCGTTGGATCACACAGCCGACGGCTCCATTTTCACCTCGGGCGGATCGGAAGTCAAGAGTCGCTCGAACGCCCCATTGGGTGAAGAGCGAGCGAAGCAAAGAATCGAACGGGCGTGCCGTCTTCTCCGGGAGAAAACGACCCGCCCTTGGCAGCCTGTGGTAGAATGGACACCACACGTGCCCGCCCAGAATCGTCCTCCCCAAGAAAGGCCGAGAAACATGCGTCGACTCAGCGACTTCCGTCTGGTCTTGCCGTGGATCCTGGCGTTATGCCCACCTGTGCATGCTCAACCGCCGGCCGACGGGCTCGATCCCGGGGCGGTCGCCGAGTCGGCCCTGGCCAGCGACGACGGGTATCGGGGCATCTGGTACTCCAACCAACCGCAAGGGGACGAGTACGTTTTCAAGTACAGCGGCGGATTGGGGACCTACTGTGCCAAACATCGTCCGTTTGCCGTCTATGCCGAGGCGGTCGATAAGACGTTTTTCTGTTACGGCGGGACCGCCAAGGGTGGGCGCGAACTGCTCCACATGGTTTCGTACTACGACCACGCCACGGGCACCGTTCCGCGGCCGACGATCCTCTTGAACAAACACACCGACGACGCGCACGACAATCCGGTCCTGTCGCTCGACGAGCGCGGCCACATCTGGATCTTCTCCAGTTCGCACGGCACGGCACGGCCCTCGTACATTTCGGTCAGCCGGCAGCCGTACCGCATCGATGCGTTCGAGCGTGTGTCGAAGACTAATTTTTCCTATCCCCAGCCGTACTACATCCCCGGCGAGGGATTCTTGTTTCTGCATACGCGTTACGGTGGTGGACGGCGCCTTTTTCAGATGACCAGCCCCGACGGACGCACCTGGAGCGAGCCGCGGATGCTCGCCCACGTCGAGATGGGCCATTATCAGGTGAGTTGGCGGCAGGGCAAGAAGGTGGGCACGGCCTTCAATTACCATCCCGCGCCTAAGGGGCTCAACTATCGCACGAATCTCTACTACATGGAAACCGACGACCTGGGCAAAACGTGGCGCAATGCGCGGGGCGAGGTGATGGAGCTGCCGCTGACCAAGCCCGACAACGGGGCCTTGGTCCACGATTACCGCGGGGCGAAGCAGAACGTCTACCTCAAGGACGTGGCGTTCGACGGCGAAGGCCGGCCGGTGATTCTCTTTCTCACCAGCGGTGGATGGCAGTCGGGCCCGGTCAACGACCCGCGCACGTGGCGCACCGCCCGGTGGACCGGCGACGATTGGCGGATCGGCGGCACAATCACCTCGGACAACAACTACGACACGGG
>JABMRP010000942.1 GCA_013202535.1 Planctomycetota bacterium | reverse complement strand
CTCCAGGGCTGGCCGCCAGCGTCAGCGTGCCGGCGCCGTCCTTGACGAGACCCAACGTGTAGCCGCCGGTGCCGTCCGTGTCTCGCATGTGGCCGTTGAAGTACGAATCGGCGTCTCCGTTGACGGTCAGCGTGGCGTCCCTTGGGGCCGCTACACCCACGCCGCCGTTCTGAATCACCAGACCGCTGGTATCACCCGTGATGCGGGCCAGTGTTTGGTCGTTGCCCAGCAGGTCGAACCGTGCCCACTGGCCCCAGGGGTTCGCACCCACCATGACCGTGCCCGGGGCGAACTGATTGGGCTGATACGTGCGTAGGGTAGGTGAGCCCGATCCGGTGCCCATCTGCACGGGCCCCGAGATCGCGTAAGCACCGGTCGTGTCCAGCACATGAATGCCCTCGCCCACGACCGTGGTGCCGGTGTAGGTGTTGGCGCCGCTGAGGGTGAGCGTGCCGGCGCCGGTTTTTGTCAGCCCGCCGTCGGGCGTACCGCCCAGGGCCGGGTCGTGCAACAGGGGCTGGGCGATGACGGCGTTGTTGCCGTTGGTGTCGAGGATTGCCCCGCCGGCCTGGATATAGGCGGCGTCGAGGCTCTCAACGAAGCCGCCCCATGCACCGGACATGGGCAGCACCTTGACCGTGCCGCCGTTCCAATACATCGTGCCGGTGCCGTCTCCCTTGACGATCTGGCTGGTGGTCAGCGTTCCGCCGTCGAGGTGGAGGGTGCCGTGGCCGCCTTGCCAGCCAAGGTGAGTTCGGCCGTTGTTGCGTACCAGGGTGGCGGTCATCTCGGCATCGCCGGAGAGGGTGAGCGTACCGGTGCCGCCGTGGGGGCCCACGATAATCCAATCGTCGGCCGAGAGCGTCCCGCCGGACATGTTCATCTCGCCGACGGTGCCGCCATGCGAGCCGATGGTCAGCCCGTGGGTCAGAGCGACGCTGCCGCCGGAGAGGTTGTAGGTGCCGACGCTGTTGTTGCCGTACCCGACAATGAGCCCTGCATAGTCGCCTTCGCGACCCAAGATCGTGACGTCGCCGGCGCTCTGGTTGACGGTGCCGGTGGTGCCCGTGTTCTGGCCCACGGCCAGGAATCCGCCGACGGTCAGTGTCGGCTTCGTTCCACCGGTGCCTTCACTCAGGTTCATGGTGCCGGTCGAGCTGTTGGCCAGACCGACGTGGAAGTTGGCCCCGGTGTCGATCGTGCCGCCGGTCCAGTTGAGTACGCCCGTGGAACCGCCGTCGTAGCCGAGGACCACCCATTCGTTGAGGTTGACGTCGCCGCCGCTCATGTTCATCGTGCCGTCCGCCGCGTTGCGGCCGATCGAGAGTTGCCTGGTGTTGAGCGTTCCGCCGGAGAGGTCGTAGGTCCCGTTGCCCCGCTGCCCACCACCGTAACCGTTTCCCTCGACGCCGATCCACACGGTACTGAGGGGAACATCAATGGTGCCGCCGCTCTGCGTGAGTGTGCCCGTGGCGCCGTGGAAGCCGACGGTGATCCACGATGTTGCGGCCGTGATACTGGAGGTGGCGCCGGAGATCTCCAGCGTGCCGGTAGCCCGGGGTGTGTTGCCGTTCGACCAGCCGACGGCGATGCCGGTATTGGAAGTGATCGACCCGCCGGTCGAGACGGTGGCGTGGCCCGTGCCGCCGTCGCGTCCGATCTGCAAGCCGGCCCACGGGTCACCGTTGGTCCTCCCGGACGTCAACGAACCGCCGTTGGAAACGTTCAGCCACCCGGTGGGGCTCGACGACGGGGTGCCGTGGCCAAGGTAGACGGTACCGTCTCCGGCCATGGTCATCGTCAGCGAACCGCCGTCGATGTTCAGCGTGCCGTTGCTGCTGGTGCCGCCACTGCCCCAAGCGTTGCCGGGACCCATCATCAGCCAGTTGCCAGGGACCACCGTCGGAGCGTAGATGGTGGAGGACAACGCGTTTTCTATTGCGTTTTCGCCTACCCAGGTCGGAGGCGCGACGCCACCGGACCAGTTGCCGTCGACACTAAAATCGTCGTTCACTGCCCCGGTGAAATAGTTGATCGCGGCCTGGGCGGAACCCACGGCGCCCAGAGCCAACACAAGGCCTACAAGACCGACTGAAATCATACGTGTCGTCTTCACGGCAGAATCTCCCCTCGCGGATCGCGAGAATACAGGTAGTCGTTAAGGGTGTATGGATGAGTTCGGTTTCCGGGGAAGTCTCGGCTACCCAGCGAGCAACGCGTCGGCCAGGGCAAAGACGAGTGGCGCCCTTCCGGCTTCCCCAGGCCGGACAATCTAGCCAAAGGACCACCTTTGAGCCTAATCCGATTCTCCGGCCTGTCAACAAAATTGCGCAGCGCGAAATCGCGGGACACCTAAAACAAGCCTGGCAATGACCCTCTTCCGGGGGGAGGGGGGTTCGAGAGAGCGTCGAACGAAAGAAAGGCTACATCTCACTCCAGTGAGATGGCTACTAATACGGGCTATTTCACCCGCCACCGAAGAACTCCGCCCGAGAAACCGTCCTCGAGAGTGGCCTCCATGCGTAGCACCGTTGTGGTGATCGGCTGGAACGCGACCCGGTTGAACTGGTCGGCATCGAGGCCGTAGGGGCCGGTGTTTTCGACCAGTTTCCACTTGTTGTCGTCCCGGTAGAGAACTCGCCACGACTCGGGCATGCGGCAAGGGCCCTCTTCGCCCTGGTCGAGCCAGTAGACTTCGACCGACGAAACGGTCGTCGGCTCGGCAAACGTCTTCCGCACCCACTCGTTGCCGCCGACATGGTATTGCCAGGTGAAATACGGCTCGCTCAAATCGCCCGAACTCTGGGGCGGCGTGTCGTCTTCCAGGGCCGACAATCGAGACGGAGGGTACACGTGCGACGCCCCCAGCGATCCCCAAGATTCCCAATCGTGTGGGATGGGGCCCGTCGATATCCGCTGGGCGGCGGCTTGGGTCCGGGCGATCCAGACGTTCATTTCGCCCCGGTCGCGGTTCGCCCGGGCGTAAAAGGGAATCGCGGTGAACTTCTTTCCGCTCTTCAGGGTTCCGGTGAGAACCGTCACGCCGTGCAGCAGGTCCTCGCGGCGCTCGGCCTTCAGAGCAACGTCGTCGTCCAGGACGATATCGAGCACGCGGCCTTCGTTGTCCGGCCATTCCGCACAGTAAACGATCGGCCCACGCTGAAGTGCCACGCGCTGGTGGTTGTTGACGACTTTCTCATGGGCCAGAACGCGGCGGACCGGCATGGGCAGGTCGAGCTGGATCACGTCGCCGGCCGTCCACTGTCGCGTGATGGCCGCGTAACCCCGCTGCAGCTCCATCGCCACCGGCTCGCCGTTGACTTGCAGCCGGACAGGCGGATCGAGCGTCTCGTCGGCATAGCGATAAAGATCGCCGGGCGAAGGCCGGTTTCGCGCCCAGCCCGGGATGCGCACATGGATCGTGAACTCGGCCGGTTGGGCCGGGGTGACGGTGATCTTGATCTTGCCGTCCCACGGGTAATCTGTCTGTTGCGCCAGCGTCACGCTTCGCCCGTCCATCTTGACCGTCGCCGTCGAGGGCATGAACGTGTTGAGGTAGAGGTCGTCGCCCCGATGTCCGTACAGGTAGCCCGGCACGGCCGGCATGAAGCGGCAGACGTTCGACGGACAGCAGGCGCAGCGGAACCACCGCTGGCGCAGCGATCCCCAGCCCTCGCCGGTGGAGAGCAGCTTGTTGTTGTAGAAAAACGCATCGCCGGTAATCGCGACGCCGCCGAGCACTTCGTTGTACAGGGCCCGTTCGAGCACGTCGATGTACTGGGCGTCGGGCGTGATCTGCCACATCTGGTGGGCGAAGTAGACCAGTCCGATGCCCGCGCATGTTTCGGCGTACGCGGTCCCGTTGGGTAGTTGATAATCGTTGCCGAACGACTCACCCCGTCCGACCGACCCGACTGCGCCCGTGACGTAAAGCTTGCGCTGCGTCGCACTTTCCCACAGCCGCCGGGCCGTGGCCAGCAACTCCGCGTCGCCCGTTTCGGCGTACAGCGAAGCGATGTTGACGCAATGATACATCCCCCGCACGGCATGGCCGACGATTTCCGTCTGCTGACGCACGGGCAGATGATCCTGCCCGTAGAACGTAACGCTCGGGCGGTTCTCGAAGTGGCCCCGGCGGTCGACGAAGAACTTCGCCAGTTGCAGGTGTCGCGGCTGGTGGGTGACCCGATAGAGTTTGATCAGCGCCGATTCGAGTTCCTGGTGATGCGGAACGGCGTCTCGCTTGCCGGGCCCGAAGACCGATCCAATATGGTCGGCCAGACGAATCGCCACGTCCAACAGCGTCCGCTTGCCGGTCAACTCGTAGTGGGCCACCGACGCTTCGATCAGGTGGCCCATGCAGTACAACTCATGCCGGGGGCCGGGCGAGATGTTTTGGAATCGCTTCGCCTTCCGGTCGCCCATGAAATACGTGTCGAGGTAGCCGTCGGGCTGTTGCGCGGCGGCGATCTTCGCGATCACGTCGTCGACGTATCGCTGCAGCTTCGGATCGGGATGGACCGCAAGACAGTAGACGGCGCCCTGAACGACCTTGTAGACGTCGGAGTCGTTGTAATGCGCGCCCTGAAACTCGCCTTCCTTCAACCCGGCGGCCACCGCGAAGTTGTCGATGCGTCCGCTCTCCTCACAGTGCTTGAAACACTCGGGAATGGTGACCGTACGGCTGAGCTGGAGCCGCTTCGCCCACAGGCCTCCATCGACCCGCACGTCGGCAAACGAGACGGGCGCAACCGTCTCGACGGCTTCGGCCAAGGTGCATACGGGAAGGGCGGCGATCAGGGCCAAGAGAGCCAACGGCATGATCACTCGGGAACCCCATCGGTTGCTAATTTGCATTTCCAGGCTCCGGCCAGGAGGATTTCAATTCATATACCTTCAACGAAACAACATGAATATCGCCGCCGACCGTGTAAATCTCAAGCGACCGTTTCTCCGGATCCGCCAGAAAGCATGACGACATCGACAGCTTGCCGTCATTGGCGAACGTCTCCAGTGACGTGCGGTCCAGCAGCACGTGCAACTTGATCCGCTGGTCGATCGGTTCCAAGACCGCCTTGGCGCCCACGGCCGTCAGCGTCTTGCGGGCAACGTGGTAGTCGATCGCCTCGCCGCCAGCGCGAAGGCCGAAGGAGGTTGCCCCCGCCAGTTCGATCTCCGCGGTGATCTCGAACAGTTCGCCCTCGATGCCTTTCAGCAGATTGTCTCCCGGCTTCAGCAGCTTGTCGGCAAAGCCGTGCCGCTTCGTCCGCAGAGCCTCGATCTCCTTGACCGGCTCGCGGCAAAGACGAATACCCTCGGGAAACGTCCGCAGCGTCAACTCGCAGGGGAACGACATCTGCTGGTTGAACGGCATGTCCGGGTACCTCCCACCGTTCATCCAGGCGACCTGGATACAGCGGCCCGGCGTGTTGGTCCACGTTTGAGCGGCGTAGAAGTTTCTCCCAAAATCACCTCGAAAGGGACCCGCCTCGGGCGTAAACTTCTTACCGTCGAACGTGCCCACCGAGTAGTTGAACGGCGCGTCGTGCAAAATCCATTTCGTCTTGGTCTTGTCCCCGTCGACGGGCAGCTCGAACATGTCCGGGCACTCGTGAAACGGCCGGTCGGTAAAGTCCGACGCATGGGTCCACTTCTTGAGATCGTCGGAGGTGAAAAACCGGGCCACGCCCCGTTTGACGTAGAGCACCATGACCCATTTCCGCGTCGGCTCGTACCAAAACACCCTCGGATCGCGTTCGCTGGTCATCAATCCCTGGTTCGGCACGACGGGATTACCTTCGTACCGTGTCCATGTCCGTCCCCGATCGTTGCTGTACGAGATGCTCTGGCTGAACGGTCGCCCGGCCGACGTGTAGACCAGCACGAGCGTCTTCTCATCGGTAGTGCCGAACCCGGCCGTATTGGCCACGTCGACGACGCCCGAGCCGGAGAAGATCGCTCCGAGCTTGTCCGGCAGGATGGCGATGGGCATCTCCCGCCAATGCACCAGATCGGGGCTGACCGCATGGGACCATTGCGAAGGCGGCTTGTTCTTGTTTCCCAGATCACCGGGGATCACGT
>JABMRP010000941.1 GCA_013202535.1 Planctomycetota bacterium | reverse complement strand
CTGCCGATGTTCGCGGGCATCTATCGGGTGGGAGCAGGACTGGGACCGGCCGCGGCCTTTCTCTATTCGGGGCCGGCAATCAACGTGATGGCCATCTTCCTGACGGCCCGCGTGTTGGGGTTCGATCTGGGCATTGCCAGAATCATCGGCTCGATCGTGTTTGCCGTCGTGATTGGCCTGATCATGGCGGTCATCTTCCGAAAGGACGAAGAAGACCGAACGGCCGCCGTGATGCAGTTGCCCGATCCGCCACCGGCCAAGCGGAAGCTCTGGCAGACGGCCCTGTTCTTCGTCTGCATGATCACATTCCTCGTGTTCAGCGATTGGGCCAGCCCGAGCCAGACCCTCATCGAGAAGACCGATGGCACGCACATGCACGTGACCGTCCTGATTCGCACGGCGGAGGTTTATCGAGTCCAGCTTGAGGAGCCGCTTGGCGACGAGAAGAAGGGCGCCAAGATCCTGGTCAACATCAGCGACATCGCCTCGGAGGAAGACCACACCGCTGAGGGCTATGAGTGGGTCGCCTGGGTATTTCACCATCGCTGGTACTTCGCCGGCGGTTTCTTCCTCGCGGTCTTGGCCATGGTCTGGCGTTGGTTCGACCGCGAGGAACTCACCGAGTGGATGGACCAGACGTGGAGCTTCTCGAAGTCGATCATTCCGCTCTTGTTTGGCGGCGTGTTGGTGACCGGATTCGTCGGGGCCCTGATTCCCGAGCACATCGTCGCCAGTTGGGTCGGCGGCGACAGCTTCCGGGCGAATTTTGTTGCTTCGATCATCGGGGGGATGTGGTACTTCGCCACGCTGACCGAGATCCCGATCCTGGAGGCGCTCCTTGGGCTGGGAATGGGGCGCGGACCGGCGTTGGCCTTGTTGCTGGCGGGGCCGGCCTTGTCGCTGCCGAGTATCGCGGTGATCTACAGTGTGATTGGATTCAAAAAGACGCTCACTTTCGTCCTGCTGACGGTGATCATGAGCACGTTGGTGGGAATGATGTTTGGCTGGTTCTTCGTCTAGGCGGAGCGGAAGTCACGAACTCGGATACGGCTTGCAAAACCGCGTAAGAAGGTGTGTAATGAAGCTCGTGTTCGAGAGGAACTGTTCCAGGAAATCGCACATTCAAGCAAGGGAGATTGCCATGGACACGAATGTATCTCGACGCCGTTTTCTGGGTACGGCAGGCATCGGTGCCGCGTCGGTAGGAGCCCTTTCCGCGTTGGCTGCCGAGGGGGCCGAGCCCGACTCGGCGTTGAAGATCGTCGCCGTCGCGTGCAGTCCGCGCAAGGGCAAGACGACGGCCCAGGCGCTGGGCATGTGCCTCGAAGCCGCCAAGGCCGTCGCGCCGGAGCGGATTGAGATTGAACTCGTCGAGTTGGCCGGGCTGAAGATTCCCGCGGAACTCGCCGCGGGGATTCCTCTGGAGGCGGGCCAAGCGGACGACTTCCCGGAGGTGGCGGCCAAACTGTCCGACCCAACGGTCGGCGCCATCATCGTGGGAACGCCCGTGTACTTCGCAAACATGGCAACGCTCTGCAAAGCGTTCATCGACCGTTGCGGCATGTTCCGCAAGAACAAATTCGCGCTCTCCGGAAAGATTGCCGGCGTGCTCGCGGTGGGCGGCGTCCGCAACGGGGGCCAGGAACTCGTCATCCAATCGGTCCAGGCGTCGTTGTTCTGCCACGAGATGCTCGTCGTCGGCGATGGGCGTCCGACCGGACACTTCGGAGCTTGCCTCTGGAACGACGGAAGCGACGACGTAAGTAAGGACGAATTCGGCGTGGCAACGGCGAAGAACCTCGGCCGGCACATGGCCGAAGTTGCTCTTGCCCGCGGAACGCCCTGACAAGGACCATTGGGAGAAAATCGGATGGAACTCAAGAATGCCCTGACCGTGTGTCTGATCTCGCTGTTCTCGGCAACACTCGTGGTGCTGATCGCCCGATCCCTGGATTCGCACGTGGCCTCACGGTTGGAGCCGCAGTTGACGAAGATTGCGGAGGAGCTTCAGGCGATTCGCCAGCAAGGCGGACTGGCAGCCGCCTCGGGCGAGAGAACCGCCGGCCAGACGGCCGACGATGCCTTGATGGTCTACTATTTCCACGGCGTCCGCTGCCCGTCCTGCCGCGCCGCCGAATCGAACGCTCACAAAACGCTCGAGTCGGAGTATGCTTCGCAGTTGAAAAACGGCGAAGTGATCTGGAAGGTTCTCGACTACATGAAGGATCCCAAGGCCGAGGCCATGGCGGAGCAATTTGGCGTCAAGACCGCGACCATTGTGTTGGTGAAAATGAAGGGCGGCGAAATCGATGTCTGGAATCGTCTGGACCAGATTCTGGCGATGGCGGAGGACAAACCGGCCATCTCCACCTATCTTCAAGACGAAATCAACGACATACTGAAAGCTCCCGAACCCGAACCCGAACCTGAACCTGAACCTGAACCTGAGCCAACACAGCCTGCCGATGTTCCGGCGATTCCGGTTCCCGGCCCAGAGACGGACGAGTTGCCGCTTCCGCCCGGCCCGGCCGAGATTCCGATTCCCCAGTGAGAAATGTCACCCCCCATCAACTCCAACGGAGAAAACTGATGAAACGTTTCGCTAT
>JABMRP010000096.1 GCA_013202535.1 Planctomycetota bacterium | reverse complement strand
TCGCTTGCCGCCTGCTGCCGCACCGGGGCGCTGGCCGCGGGGTTGGCCAGTTGCGACAACAAGTGCTCCACACCAGCGGTGTGCTCGTCGCTAAGAGATCGGGTCGAGGCATCGCCTGCATTGGCGCTTGCCCGGGCGATGTCCTTCGGGTCGATGAACCCGACGTCGCGGCGGAATTGCTCGCGCAGCCGGCCGACAACCTCCAGGCGGCGCTGGTGCTGGGTTTCGCGGGTGAATTCGGCGGCCGGCGGCCAAAGCGCCGACAAGCGGTCGGCGGCAACGTTGGGGACCAGGTAGCCCGTCTTCTCCATCGCCGCCAACAACACCGGTCCGGCCAGCGCAACGGGCCAGGACGCAACCGATTCGACGACCTGACGCTGAACCTGACTGCTTCGATCGTCGATTAACCCTTGGGCGGCTTTTGCGGCTTGCTGCGTGGGGAAACGCTCCAGCGCCTTGGCCACAACGAGGCGCACCCGCCATGCCTCGTCGGCGGCTGCTTTCCAGACCGCCTCTTCCGCCCCCGCCACCGATAATGCGCCAACCGCCTCGGCGCGAAGCAACTCGCTCTGGTTGGACAACAGTTGGTGCAGTTTCTCCAACGCCGCGTCGGTACCCAACACGCCCAACGAAGCGACCGCCTTCTGGCGAACGCGCAGATCGTAGTCGGTCGTTGCGACCCAGAGGTATTGGACTGCCTTGGGATGGCGGCTCTCGGCCAACGCGGCCAACGCGGCCATGCGGACTCGGGAATCGGGATCCCTCCACAGATCGGCCGCTTCGTCGGGCAGGTCCCCTCCCAGATGATCGGCCCACGCCTCGGAAGCGGCCAACCGGACGGCCACGGGACGAACGACCGGTGGTCGATTGCTCATGGCGTCGAGAAAGTAGCGCCGATCCGCTTCTTCGGCATGTCGAGCCAGCGCGCGAATCAGTTGCCCGTCCAACCGATCGAAGTAGAAGGACTCACCTTGTCGCCGGCTGCCGCCAAATCGATCGAGCAGTTGGCGCAGCGCCGGCGCCGGCGACGGATCGGTGATCGAACCGAGCGCTTCGACGGCCGCACAGCGCAGATACTTCCAATCCGCCAGAGGCGTACCGGCGGTGGCCACGAGCCGATCCAGACCGGCGCCGTCGCCCAGCCGGGCAAGTCCGATGGCCGCGTTGGTGGCGACCACCGGATCGTCGTCGGCCAACGCCCTGTGCAAGTCGGCGGCCGCGGCCGGCCCGGCGGTCAGTACGGCCTCCAACGTCTCGTGTTGCCAGCGCCACGGCACTTTGGCCGTCGAGCCCGCGGCCGGCCCAAGCGACGGCAACCAGTGGTTTCCGGCCAGCGCTTCCCGCGAAGGGGCCGCTATTTCGGCCGGAGCATCATCAGCCAGAGCAACGTCCGCCAATAGATCGTCGGCCGGTGGATCAGGAGCTTCGGTGCCCGGCGCCGAATCGTTTCGCTCGTCCGGCGCACCCCACCCGAAGAGTCGTGGAAGCGGGCGGCCTTCGATAAACCGGTCGCAACCGGTCAGGCAGATCGTCGCGACCAGCCAAACGGTCGCCGCGAAGCCGAGCGTGGGGCGTCCGCAACAGGGCGACGGGCGAGGCAAATCCATTTGCCGATTCCAAACGTCCGGTGAGCGATGCTCGATCAAAAGCGAGCGGTCGCGGATGGGTTTCTACGGATTAGTCGGCGTGGCGGGCGGCGTGGCGGGTGGTGTCGCAGGTGGTGTGGCGGGTGGAGACGGTGCCACCGCCTTGAGGCGCTCCCGCAATTCGGCCGTCTTGGTTTCCAGTGTCTCCAATAGTTCTTCGGTGATCGGTTCGTCCGCGGCCGTTGGAAACGAGGTGATGAGATCGGAGACGGACGTACCGACCGTTCCGACAAACGTCGCGTGCGGCGAATTGGCAGCCGCACCGCCCACACCCTGGAGCTGATCGGAGGTGCCACTGAGCCCTTGAAAGATGGTCATCAGCCGAGCCTGCACGATCTGTTGCGAAACTTGACGGTATTTCTTCGGATCGCGGCAGTCTTTCATCATTCCATCACAGATGTCGGCGGCCAAATCACCCAGCGCGGCCGCCCATGTCGTCGGATTGTGGCCGGTGACGGAACGGTAATCTAGTCTTCCCAGCGCGCCGGCCGCCGCGCATCGCACCCAGAATGCCGATTCCGTGCTTCCCGACTCGGCAACCATGGCCGCCAGTTGATTGGCCACCTCGCCGTTGGGAAAAGCAATTCCGATCTGGCCGACGATTTCCAGGGCGCGTGCTCGAAACCACGCATGGGCCTCCTCCGGCCGTCCAGCCGGCGCGGAAGACTCCTTCGCCAATTTCACCATGTCGATGACCACCGCCTCGCGGTCGGCTTGCTCCCGCATTCCGAATCGGGCATGTCGCTGTAAACCCACCAGCGCCGCAACCCGCACCGCATCGAGCAGACGCGGCTCAGACGCTGCGTTCTTCAGCAAGGGCAGCGCTTTGGCCAACGGTATCGGAGGCGCGCTAGCCGAGGTCGCGGGCCCCGCCTCCAACTCTCCGATGACCAACATGGCGTTGTACCGGGCCGTGGGATGGTAGTACTTCGTGGCCACCTTGGTCATGTAGTTCAGGACCACCTCGTTCAGTGCGTCGTAGACGACCTGATGCTTGATCTTAGCGAAATCTTGAATCAGCTCCTTACGAAAATTCGGCGGAGTGGCTCTTGTGATCTGGTCCAGATTCTCGACGCGAGTCCAGCGCGCCAGCGCGCCTTGCTGGTAATAGCCCGTCAGGAAATTCTTGTCGTCATCGCTTAGTTGCCCCGTCTCCGACCGAAGGATGTCCTTGGTCCTGTCCTTGTTGCCCCTTTCGTTCCACTCTGGAGCCACCGTGTCCTGCTGGAGAGTAAGCGGCGCGGCTGGCCGAGCGGGTGGGGGTTGCGCCGCGACCGGCGGATCGGGCGGTGTCGTCGGCGGATCTTGGCCGAGACTCCAACCGCACAACCCCTGGAGAACAAATAGTATGGCCAGCGCGGCTCGGGCCGAATGTGCCCCAGCGACGTGGAAATCGACTTTTCTTGGGATAGACATGGCACACAACGTAGAATGCACAAGAGGAGATGCCGAACGGCTGGGAGGCAGCCGTACACCCCTATAGGGTACCAGCCAACGGAAGGCACTGTCAAGCTGTATCAATTGCGCCGGTTATCACGACCGGCTTTGACAACGGCCCCCGATTGGGTGTAAAGTGGAGGGCTTGGGGCGTCGCGGCATGGGCTGCCGCTTTCTGCTCTTTTCCGGAGCTTCCACTGCCAATCTGCCCGCCGCGGCCAGTTCCGAACACCCGCCGTTCGTACCCGCAAGGACTGCCCACGATGACGCTTCTGTATTCCAGGCCGTGTTTCCTGAACCACGAGACGGGCCCCCACCCCGAGTCAGCCGACCGAATCCGTCAAATCCCCGGTCGGCTCGAACAGGCCGGCCTGATGGAGAAATGCACCCGTCCCAAGTGGGAGATTGCAACCCCAAAACGAATGAGACCCATCCACACGACAGGCTATGCCTCGCAAGTGTGGGCGCTAGCTAAATCGGGGGGTGGATTCCTGGACGGCGATACGATTGTCAGCCCGGCTTCCTATGAAGTCGCGCTCCAGGCGGTCGGGGCTGTCTGCGACGCAACCGAGCGAATCGTCCGCGGAGAGGACACCCGCGCACTGTGTCTGGTCCGTCCGCCGGGGCATCACGCCCTGGTCAATCAAGGCATGGGTTTCTGCCTGTTCAACAACGTGGCGGTGGGTGCCAAAGTCGCCGTCGAAGAACTCCATCTCGATCACGTCCTGATTGTGGACTGGGACGTCCATCACGGCAACGGCACGCAGGCCGCATTCTGGACAAACGCTCGGGTCGGTTTTCTTTCCATCCACCGCTGGCCTTTCTATCCCGGCACCGGCGGCAAGGACGAGACGGGCGAGGGCCCGGCGGCGGGAACCACGCTCAACGTGCCCGTGCCGATGGGTATCTCCCGGAAGGAATACCACGACGCTTTCCGCGGCGCCCTGGAGAAAATGGCCGCCAGGATGCGCCCGCAGATGATCTTCATCAGCGCCGGGTTCGACTCCCACCGTCTCGATCCGGTCGGCTCGCTGGGGCTGGAGACCGAGGACTTCGCCACGCTGACCCGGGCGGTCCTCGACGTTGCGGCCGTTCATGCCGAGGGCCGAGTGGCAAGCGTGCTGGAGGGAGGGTATAATCCGGACATCATGGCCGACTGTGTCGAGACGCACTTGGGTGAGTTGATCGGAGACTCCTGATCTAGACGTTCACCGGATATCCTTGCAGGGGAGCTTTCTTCCATGTATACCACGACAGACATCTCGCGCGCGATGGGCCGGCTGCTGGCCGTCGGCATTCTTCTCTTGACCGCAAAGCCGGCGATGGCCGAGAGCCCCGAGCCGGTGCGGATCGTTTTCGACACCGACATGGGCAACGACGTCGACGACGCGATGGCCTTGGCCGTGATCCACGCCTTGCAGAGTCGCGGAGAATGTGAGCTATTGGCCGTGACGTTGACCAAAGACAACCCGTACGCCGCCCCCTGTGTCGATCTGCTCAACACGTTTTATCGGCGGGGTGACATACCCATCGGCGTGGTACACGACGGCGTCACACGGCAAGACGGCAAGTACATCCGGCGTCTGACCACGGCCGAAGATGCCGGCCAGAAGCGTTATCCGCACGATCTGACCAGCGGCCGCGACGCGCCCGAGGCAGTCGGCCTGTTGCGAAAAACGTTGGCCGGGCAAGCGGACGGTTCGGTGGTCGTCGTGCAGGTGGGTTTCTCGACCAATCTGGCCCGGCTGTTGGACTCTCCGGCCGACGACGTCTCGCCGCTGGACGGCATCGCCCTGGTGCGGCGCAAGGTGCGCCTGCTTTCGATCATGGCCGGCGCCTATACCGAGGAACTTCAGCGGCGGCATTTCAAGGAATACAACATCGTCCAGGACGTCGCCTCGGCCCGGGCGCTGCTGCACCGCTGGCCCACGCCGATCGTGGCCAGCGGCTGGGAAATCGGCAACGCGATCCAACATCCGGCGGCCAGTATGCGGGAGGACTACGGTTACGTCGCCCATCATCCGCTGCGCGAGGCGTACGACTATTATCGCGGACTGGCGAACAACCAGCCGACGTTCGACTTGACCAGCGTGCTGTACGCGGTGCGCCCGCAGCGCAATTACTTCACGCTTTCTCCGCCGGGACGTCTCGTCGTGGAAGACGACGGTTTTACGCGATTCAACGCCCAGCCCGACGGCCCACACCGCTTCATGTCGGTCACGCCCGCGCAGATCGCCACGGTCCGCGAGGCGCTGGCCATGCTCTGTTCGCAACCGCCGGAAGGAAGGTGACCGGCGCCCACAACTTCACATCGGGAGACCTGCCATGTGCCGAGTCGTATGTTTCGCGGCCGTATGTATGTTGCCCGTGCTGGCATCGGCCGAGCCGCTGACCGATGTGAAGGTACACAATGATCGGGCGCCGGATTGCTCGTCGCTGAAGTCGATCGTCGCGTCGGTCACGCGGGGGTGTAAGACGGACGACGCTCGGGCGATCGCCCTGTACAACTTCTGCCGGTACGACCACTACCATCATGCCTACCCCAGCGAATCGGGCGGGGTATCGGCGCTGAAATTCATCAACGTCTACGGCTGGGGGCTCTGCGGTGGGCAGCATACGGTCATGGCCGCGCTGTGGGACGCCGCTGGCTATCCCTGGCGATACCGGGGTTGGAGCAACCCGGGCCATACGACGGTCGAGGTGTTTTATGGGGGGCGATGGCATTATCTCGACACGTTCCTGAAGTTCTACGCCTGGATGCCCGACCCCAACGCGCCCGACGGCCGCACGATCGCCTCGCAGGAGGATCTCAAGGCGCTGCCGTCGCTGCTGGCCGAAGGCTTCCAGATGGATCAGGCACGCAAGGTCTGTTACCACGCCAACAACCGTTTCGATTACATCGGCGAGAAAGTTCACTGGCAGGCCCCGGCCTTTCTGGTCTGCGGCGACGGCCTCTCCGGCGTGCGGAGCGGCGTGCGCAGTAACCGCAACTCGGGCAGTCCGCGGGGCTGGGGAGGGATTCGCTTCGACGGCCCCGACTACTCGACCGCCGTGGACATGGCCCCCGGCTACGCGCTGACGCTCTCCTGGGGCAAGGAAGACGATGCCTTCTACTTTGGCAATCGCAAGGAGCCCCCGCGGCACACCTGCGGCGACAAGGATTACCGCAACTGTCCGGCGATCGGGCCGCTGTTGGAGCCGTATCGCGAGGCCGATCCCGCGCGAAGCTGGTCGAACGGCCGTCTGACGTTCCGACCGGATTTCGACTCGGGTGAGTTCGTGGATTCGTTCGAGGCGACCGAGAACGTTGTTTACCGAGACGGTGTGTTGTATCCGGCCGACACGGCGAAGCAAGCGTCCGTGGTCGTGAAGATGGCCTCGCCCTACGTCGTCGCCAAGGCGGAAGCGACCGTCGCGGGCGATGATGCGAACGTTGAAGTCTCCACCGACGGCAAGACCTGGAAGAAGACCGATCCGGCGACGCTGACCGGGGCGGTGAACGGGAGCTACGAGTACTTCGTTCGCATCTCCTTCGGCAAACCGATCCGCGGCATCGAACTGACCAGCGTCGTGCAGCACAACCAGGAGTCGCTCCCCTATCTGGCCCCGGGCCGAAACAAGATCACCGTGACCGCCGGCAATCCGGCCGCCCTGGGAAAGAATCGTCTGGTGCTGACGTACGCCTATTGTCTCGGTTACCGGGAGCGTACGCCCGAGGAGGTGTTCGATCGCGACGCGGAGATCGCCCGGGCGCATTACGCCGTCTGGTCGGAGACTCCGGTGGTCGTGCAACGGGTCGTCGAGCGGTTTCCTACGACGTTTGAGATTCTCGTGCCCACGCCGAAAGACAAGCAGCCCGTCTATCCGCGGATGGTCTTCATGCGGCGAGAGTTACTCGCCCCGGGCCAGGAGCCGCTTCCCGTGCCGGCTCGGCCGTCGACGCCAGCGGTGGGTCCGAGCGAGGCACTGCTGACGCTGCCCAACCCGTGGACCATCGGCACGGAGAAACCGCCGGAACAACCCAAGCGACCGACCGAAACGACCGCGCTGCCGCCGAAGAAGGTTGCCTACGTGTCGAAAAAGGGCGAAGTGTTCGAGCATCAATTCGTCAAGTGGCTCAAGGACGACTCCGACGCCTGGGTGCTGCTGTTGGACTTCGACGTGAAGCGGCTTCCGGCCCTCGATCGGTTGGCCGACGTGAAACTGGTGTTCTACGTCGACGAATCACACAATCGGGCGCCCATGCAAGCGGCGGCCGTGCTGCTGGATGCACCCTTTAAGCCGGCGGCGGCGTACGATTTCGACAAGCTGGGCCGCACGCTCGGCTGGACGATCGTTCAGCAGGGCAACGGGCCGGGCGATCCGTTCGTGCCGCCGCGTCGCTACGAGATCGACCTGACCCGAGCGGCCCGCGCCTGGGCTCGCGGCGAACCGTTTCACGGTCTGGCGCTGCGCATCGTCCCCAACCGGGGCGTCGACGACGGCTGGACCGTCCG
>JABMRP010000940.1 GCA_013202535.1 Planctomycetota bacterium | reverse complement strand
GCGGGGGCCCGACGGGCGAGGCGAGCTGACCGGGGCGGCGGTCTGTGCCGACGGGTCGCCGCGATCCGGCGAGCCGTTCACGTTTCGCCGGCATCATTTCTCGTGGGAAGGCAACCGGCTGGGAATCACCGACGAGGTGTTCCCGCCGTTTGAGCCGATTCGCGTCGAGGGCCGCACGCTGGACGTGGTCGATCGTCGCTACCGGTTGGGACCACTCGGGCTTCCGGAGCAGATCACCAGCAACGGACGCGATCTTCTGGCCGCACCTATCAGGACTTCGGCTGCTGGATTGCCGACCACTGGCTACGACGCGGCGTCAGCCTCTATTGGGACAATACGTACCCCTACGCCTCGACGAACACGCGCACGACCGCCGCGTACTTGGCCGATGACCGCCGCGTCCAGCCGTGCATGATCATCTGGAATCACCGCGAATACACCAAGCGGGCCTGGCATCTGCTGCAGCATTGGCGACGTCAGCGTCCCGAGCCGCTGGAGTTCACCTTGCACATGACCAATACCCTGTTATTACCCGTTCATACCTGGGGCACGGTGAACCTGGATCACGAGTTGGGAGCAAAGCGGCCGTTTCGTCCGGAGTGGCTAATGACCGAGACGATCGGGCGTCAGGTCGGCAGTCTACCGCTCTCCTTGTACGCCGTCACTGGCTCGGAGAATGACATCGTCACGTCGTTGCCGGCCGAGCAGCAAGCGCGAATCGAATGGGGGCTGCGCGCCGTGCACGAGATCCAGCGAAGTGGCCCAGAGGAAAAACGGCTGACCGATTTCGGTTATGGCAAGGAAGAGGTGACCGTTCACAACTACTGGGACGACCGCCCAGTGCTCCAGGTAGAACCTGCCAGCGTCAAATGGCTGGTACTGGCGAAGCCGCGAACGGGCGAGGCCCTGGTTGTATTGGCCAATTGGTCGGAAGCCGCCGTCAGTGCCCGCGTGCAGCTCGATCCGACCCCGCTGCACTTGGACGCCGCACGAGTGGCCGACGACGAAACCGGCGCAACGTTAGCCGAAGCGGCAACGGCAACGATCAAGGTTGACATCCCAGGTACTTGGGGTAACCGCATGCTCCTGGTCGGGCCATAGGACTCAGCCTTCAACGTCAATGATTAGCGGCGTGGAATAGGACTTCTCAAAATCACCGCTGTCGCCCTTGCTTCTTCTGCGCCGTCAAGAACTTGCACGTTTGAGGATCGACCCGGTTTGGGGTAGAATCCCATTATCACTCCACGAGACTCGGTACGCGGTTGCTGACCAGCAGCATGACGAAGAAGAACGGTAAAGGAGATCCCTTATGACCACCATGGTCGTTTTTGTTTCGGTCGCCTGGCTGGCTGCTGTCGAGCCGAGCTTGCAGGAGACGCCGTATGGCGTGGGGCAGTGGCCGGCGGCCATGGGGAACCATCGTGCTCGTGTTCGCGTGGAAGAGGAGGCCGACGCCGTTCGGGTGCATCTTCCCTGGCGGCGACGCGACCGCAATCCCCAGGAAAAGGCCATCCATGTGGTCGACGCAACCGACGGCCAACGCATTACGAACGTTGCGAGGGCACGGATAGACCGCGAGTCGGGTGATTTGGTGTTTCAACCACGGAACGTGCCGGGTGAGTACTATGTGTATTATTTGCCCAGTGAGACCTCGGGCTGGAAATCCATGCCGTCGGTGCGTTACGCAAAGTGGCAAGAGACGGCCGACGCAGCTTGGCTTGCGGAGCACGGCCTGACTGCCGAAGCACGGAAGCAAGAAGCCTGGCGAGAGCTGCCGGTGGCGAGTGTGCTGGAGTTTCAGGCGATCAGCCCGTTTGATCGAGTTGATCCGATGGAGGTCATTGCGACCCTGGCGGAGATGGACACACTCCTGGCCACCCATGCCGATCGTCCGTTCTTGCTCTTCGCGGAGGATCGTGAGCATCCGATCCGCATGACCGACGATTTGCCAAGACACTGGGTTCGGCAAGGGCCCTCGGACGGCTTCCAAGCTCGGGCGGCCCGGGGTGAATTCTACGTGTTTCAACTCGGCGTGTTTGCCTCGCAGGAACGTCTGGAGAAACTCCACGCGACGGCTGACGAGTTGCGGCCCTCGCAACCGGGCGCCGCCGCCATTGAAGCCTCGGCCACTCGTTGTTTCAACCTAGGCGGTGTCGATTGCCAGGGGCGCCCCTTTCACAAGTCGCTTTGCGTCGAGCCGGGGAAGGTTCAAGCCCTATGGTTCGGTGTCGACGTGCCGGCGGACGCTCGACCGGGCCAATACTCGGGCCAGATCCACGTGGGGGACGGCGACAAACGGGTGTCGATCCCGCTTCAACTGGAGGTCACCGAGCAGCGATTGGAGGATCATGGCGACAGCGATCCGAATCGCCTGTCACGCCTTCGTTGGCTGGATTCGACGATCGCCATGGATGAAGAGCCAACAAGACCGTTTACGCCGGTGAACCTCGGGGAGAACGAAGTCGGCTGCCTCGGCCGCCGGGTCCGTTTGGCCGAAACGGGTCTGCCAAAGAGCATCCGAAGCCATTTTTCCCCGACGGTCACGCACCTGGTTTCGACCGGGCGCGAGATGCTGGCCGCCCCGGTTGACCTGGTCGTGGAACGTAACGACGGAACCGTGCTGCCGTTCTCCGGCGGAAAAGTGGAGATCGTCAAGCAGACGCCCGGTCGTGTTATGTGGCGATCAAACAGCCAGTCGGGCGACTTGCGGTTGGATTGCCGGGCCCAGTTGGAGTTTGACGGCTACCTCGATTTCCACCTCACGCTGACGTCAGCGACGGACGTGTCGGTCGACGATGTGCGGCTTGAGGTTCCCTTCGTGCGCGACGTGGCTAAGTACATGATGGGCCTGGGCCGTAAGGGCGGGCTTCGTCCGGCGAGACACGAGTGGCGTTGGGATCCTACGAAACGCCAGGATCGTCTGTGGATTGGCGACGTAAACGCCGGGATGCAATGTCAACTGCGCGGCGAGAACTACGATCGACCGCTGCTGAATATCTACTACGCGCACAAGCCAATAAACTTGCCGCCCGCATGGCACAACCAGGGCCAGGGGGGCGTCACCGTCTGCGAACAGGGCGACGACCGCGTCTTGCTGCAAGCCTACAGCGGCGCCCGAACGATCCGGCCGGGCCAGCCGTTGCACTTCGACTTCGCGCTGATGCTGACGCCCGTGAAGCCGCTCGACACGGCCGCCCATTGGGCCACCCGCTATTGCCATGCCCACATGCCGGT
>JABMRP010000939.1 GCA_013202535.1 Planctomycetota bacterium | reverse complement strand
GAAGTGGGCTTGAATCGCGACGTAGCGGATTCCCTCGGGGAGATAGCTGAAGAGCGAGACAATCGATCCGTTCTTTGGGAGAGTTTCCGTCTTCTGGGGAATGTTGTCCGGCACGACGACCGCCGCGACGATAGCCCGCGACGGGTCCAATTGTCGCCAGGCCGCGGCAAGTTCTTCCGGCATCCGGGCGACCGCGCCGCGGTCCAGCGCGGCGCGAAGATCCTCGGGCAATGCAATCACCACGGTACGCTCATCGGGACAATGCAGAGCGGCGCTTCCCGGCGAGTCGTTGACAAGAAACTCCGCTTCGCCGATCGTTTCGGGATACCACTTCCCACCGTCGACCTTCTCCCGTGCGGCGAAAAACTCGTCGGGGTCGATTGGGTCCGTCAACTCGAGGACCGCTACCATCCACTCTTGCCCGTCAGCTAAGTGCATGCCGAACGTCACCCGCGACTTGCCCCGCACGGCGATACCGATTCTCCGTTCACAATAGGCCAGCGCTCTGCGAACCATCGGCGTATCGCGTCCGAGTTGCTCGAAAGCCTCGCTGGAGAGGATGGCCGCCAGATCGACCGAGCCGATCGCCGTGCAGTCGTCGGGCATGAATCGCATGGCGGTGGTGAATCGGTCGTCGTAGTCGACCTCGACCAGAACCAGCGGCGCTGCGGAGCGGCTGCCGGGGCCCTCTTCGGTTTCGGTCTTGGCCGGCTGGGAACCGCCGCATCCGCCGCACGCCGAGCCGGCGATCCACAGAAGGGCGACCAGAATCGCTCGCCGGTCGCCGGCGTGTGATCGGGATGACATCATTCGGCTTCTCTCTCTACTCCGGGGCGGTCAATCGTTCCTCTCGGTTCTACGCTTTTTCGCGAGCTTTGAAAAGAGGAAGTGCCGAGGGCCGGTGCCGCGCCGGGGTGGACAAGAAAAGAAAACCGGCCGGACCCGGGCGATCTCTCGCTCGGGGCCGACCGGCGTGGTGTGTCGTTTGCGGCCCCACGATGGGAACCGCTGGTAGCATTGGTCAGGTCGCGGGCAATTGAAGCGGGAATCGGGGTAACCCCCGAAGTTCACGGCTCCGGCACCGGGGGGGCTATTCGACCCCAACTTCCTCGGGCGTTTCGATGGGCGTCTCTCCGCCGGGGATTTCTCCTCCAACGGGGATTTCTTCGCCGCCGAAAGAGTCTTCTTCGCCGGGAGGTCCGTCTTCGTCGGGTGCCCGGTTGCTGAGGCCTCCAGCCATTTGGGTCGCCATCGGCGCGAGCTTCTCGATCATTTCCTTGGAGATGGCCAACTTGACAGTCATCGCTTTTCCTTCGGCCGAAACTTCCAGCGAATTGAGCAACTCGGCCGCTGGGTCAGGCGGCGACGACGGATCGGCAGGCTCCCCTTTATCTTGGCCCACGAACATGTCAATCATCCCTTTTAGCGTGGTTGCCGTGTCCTCTTCGGTGCAGACGACCTTTCCGCCGATGTCGATCTTTTCATCGCTGAACTTGGCGAACAGGGCTGCCGAGTCCAGATTCTCGGCCAGATTGGGGGGTAACATGGGAATGGGCCCCACCTTGTCCAGGCTCAGCGCAACGGCAATCGTCTCCGAACTCCCCAGGCCTTCCCAGGCCGCCTTGAGCTTGGCCGGCAATTCGGCCTTCTTGCCTCGCTTCAACACCGCTTCGACGGTGGCCAAATCGCCGACGACCGCGATCTGCTCACTGGGGAAGCAAAAGGCTGGACCATCAGAGATCGCGTATACCTTGACACCGGCGACGTCCTTCTCCGTCACCTTGCCGCCCTCTTCTTTCACCTTGGCGACGATCTTCTCCGTCTTAATCGGCTCTGTGAAGCCGACGACGGCCGAACCGGAACCTTCTTTAAAATCCGAAATGCCAAACGTAACCCGCTTCACTTGCGACAGGGAGATGCCAAATTTCTCTTCAACTTTCTTCAGATCGTCCTGTTGCTCCGACTGGATCTTCTTGACCGATTCGTTGGCCAAAATGGCGGCCATGTCGACGGTGCCGATCATGGCACAATTGTCGGGCAGGTATTTCATCGCGGCGTCGACACTGGTCGGCGACTCCCCACATCCGCTGCAGCCGGGAACCACGATTCCCACCAGGATCGCAAGCACCACTAACAGCGAGGGTGCGACTACACGTCTTCGAGTCATCTCATTACTCCTTGGAAAAAGCGGTTGCCGGCTTGCCGCGCAAGCTCGGGTCGTCCAGAAAACATAGCACGTTCCTCGCGCCCG
>JABMRP010000938.1 GCA_013202535.1 Planctomycetota bacterium | reverse complement strand
GAATATACCAGCCTAATGGCCGGTGGGTGGTTCGGCAAGAGTCTTCCCAAAAAGGGGGGGCGCCGAAGAAGGAACACGGAGCCACGCTGGTCGAGAGGGTTTCCATGCGGGAGCGTGAAACGGCATTGACATAGGGAAACAGGTATATCAGAATCCCCACAGGATTCGGCGGCACTCATACCGCCCGGCATAGCAAAAAGGAGTTTGCAATGAAGAGAAGATGGTGGGCAGCGCTTGGAGTTTCGGCATTTGCGGTGTGTGTCCCGCCCGTGGTCCAGGCCGACCCGGTCCATTGGTCAACGACTTCCGGTGGAAATGGGCACTACTACGATTTTGTGGCGGGCGGCATTGGTTGGACCAGCGCGGAAGCAGCCGCTGCCGCCTCATCCTTCCAAGGCCAGTCAGGCTATCTTGCGACGATTACCTCAGAAGCGGAATGGGATTTCTTGAAAGGACTCCCCCACGCTCGTGGCTGGCTAGGCGGAAGTGATGCAGCCGTCGAGGGTGAGTGGCGTTGGGTCACCGGTCCCGAAATCGGGCAACCTTTTTGGGATGGTGGTATTTCCGGTACTTCTCATGGCTTCTCGGCATGGCGGAGCGGGGAGCCGAACAACTGGCAAATCGAGAATTACCTTGAAGTCGGCGCTGACAGCGTGGGCAACGCTTGGAATGATAATACTCTTGCCGGCCCATCGGACGGCTACTATGTCGAGTATGGTGGCGAGGCTAGCACCATCCCCGAGCCCTCGACCATGGTCGGCTTGGTTAGCATGGGGCTCATGGGATTGGCGATCGCCTGGCGCAGAAGAAGGACGAAATAGACGATCAAGATCGTGGCACGGACGGGAGCCCGGCGTCTACTCCGGCCGGCTTTCCGCATCGGTGGGCTTGAAAACCAGGGGATGTTCGGAGGCGGGGTCGGAAATGTGGATGGCCGTTTTTCCGGCCAGCAGGTCGTCCAGCGTCTTGCCCACCAACTCGGCACGCCAGCCGGTGGCCAATTGCGGCGGTTCGTCGGGATGGTGTTTTCCCTGGCCGGTTCGGTAGGCCACGAAGTCGCGGACGTCGCTGGGGTTGCCGACCAACGCCGGCGCCAACTCGGCCTGTCGGCAGATACAGTTCAGCGCCGCGGAGAGGAACTGGCCCAAGACGGGAAGCTGGGGTGAATGCTTCGATCGCAGCCGGCCCGGCCGCTTCTCCTCGGGCATGGCCAAGGCGCGCTCGATACACTGGGACAACTGGGGGAGAATCGAGTGCAGGTCCCGGCGCTGCATGCCGCGCACGGCGCCAATGCGTTTTTCGTCGGCCGTTTTTCGCCGGGCCAGTTCGACAATCAGGTCGTCGCGCAGCACGCGCCGTCGAGGGCAATTGCGCCCCTCGGCGGTCGTCTCGCGCCAGCGCCACAACTCGCGCACGATCGCCAGTCCGCGACGATCCAATCCCGAGCTGCCCGACACGCGCCGCCAACGTTCTCCGTTGAGAGACTCTTCGACCGATTCCTGCCATGCCGCCAACTCGTCTTCCAGCCACCCGGCTCGGCCCAATTCGGCAAGCCGCCGGCTCAGCGTCTCGTACAAGGGATGCAGGTATCGGACGTCGTCCAGGGCGTACTCGATCTGGCGGTCGGAGAGGGGCCGGCGCCGCCAGTCGGTGCGCGTTTCTCCCTTGGAGGCCTTTTCGCCGAGGATTTTTCCCAGCAGCGTGGCGTAGCCGGCCGGATACTCGCAGCCGACCAACCCGGCGGCCATCTGGACGTCGAACAAATTGGCCGGCCGGCGCCCCACCGCCCGCAGGCAGAACTCCAACTCGCCCCGTCCGGCGTGCATGATCGTCCTGTGTCCGGGACGCACGACGACCTCCCAAAACGGAGTGACGTCGCTGACCGCTATCGCGTCGATGACCGCAAGACGCCCACCGGAGGCAACCTGGATCAGACAAAGCTGGGGATGATACGTGTCTTCGGAGACAAATTCCGTATCCAGGGCAATCGAGTCGGCCTCGGCCAACTCCTCACAATAGCGGCTTAGTTGTTCGTCGCTGGTGATATGTTCGTGGGACACGTTGGCGAAACACTCTGACAGGGGGGGCGGTGCGGAGAAATGGGACCACATCCCAATTGTACCGGTCGCCACGCCGGTTGCATAGATTGGTTGGTCCCGTAAAGTCGTTTAGCAGCCCCTCAGAAAAACAGCAGCGTGGTCACCACCAGCACCGGCAGCAGGAACACGACGCTGTAGACCATGTATCCGAAGAAGCTGGGCATCCGGACGCCCGACTTCTCGGCAATGGCCTTGACCATGAAATTCGGGCCGTTGCCGATGTAGGTCATCGCTCCCATGAACACGGCCCCCAGGCTGATGCCGACCAACAGGGTTTCGGCCACGCCGGCCACCAGATTCTCGCCGCCGAGCGTCTTGGCCGTCTCGAAGAAGACCACGTAGGTCGGCGCGTTGTCCAGCACCGAGGAAAGGCTGCCGGTGAGCCAGAAGAAGTGCATCGGGGTCGACAGCCCCAGTTGTTGTCCCTGGACGCCCAGGATTTGCAGCGGCGGTTGCATGCAGACAAAGATTCCGAAGAACAGCGCGGCCACCTCGATGATGGCGTGGTAGTTGAACTTGTTGGCCAGACGAATGGCCTGACTCCCCAACCCAAGCGACAACGCGACCAGCGCCAATTGCACCACTTCGCGGAGGAAGTGCCAGGGGTGCCAGCCGGTGCCCAACAACGGCTTCGTCGGGTCGAGCAGGGCCACCGAGAGCACTACGCCGATCAGCAGAAGTGCGTTGGGCCACAGCCCGGAGAACTTCAGCCGCCGCACCCGCGTTTCGTCCATGGCGATGTCCCGGACCGTCTCCTTCGGGTAGTACCAGAACTTGTCGATGGCGTAATACATGCCGACCAGGACCCCGTTGACGAACAGCCACGCGGGCCAGAGCGACATCGTCCAGAGGAAGGGGACACCGCGCAAGAACCCCAGGAACAAGGGCGGATCGCCGATCGGCAGCAGGCAACCGCCGCAGTTGCACACGACGAAAATGAAGAAGATGACCGTATGCTTGACGTGCTTCCGCTCGCTATTGGTTTCCAGCACGGGGCGGATCAGCAACATCGCCGCGCCGGTGGTCCCGATGAAGCTGGCCAGGAGCCCACCGACGGCGATGAACGAGGCGTTGGTCAGGCTGTGGGCGGGCAGGTCGCCCTCGATGCGAATGCCGCCGCTGATCGTGTAGAGGCTGAACAGCAGCATGATGAAGGGGATGTATTCGGCCAGGATGGCGTTGGCGAACATGGCCCCGGCGACGCCGAAGTTCAATCCCTCGGCCGAGTGCTCGACCACGGCGTATCCAGGCCAGTGCAACTCGACCGGGTACGCGTGCAGCACCAGGTAGTACAGCAGCGTGAGCAGGCCCAAGCCGGAGGCGACAAGGAAGCGGTTTCGGTTGCTCTCCCACCAATGCTCGGTGGCCCCAATCAAGGGCAGCACGGCAATGGCCGCCAGCAGAAGCACAAACGGCGTGACCATCCAGTAGGGCGGATGGGCGGCCAGTTTG